>NZ_JBSFPT010000021.1:0-47384 GCF_053588335.1 Microbacterium sp. NPDC003461
GCTGCGACGGCTCCGCGCGCGGCCCCTCCGGCAGCTCGATCGCGATCTCCGGGGTGGTCTTGCCCGGCTCGGCCGCGGGCGCGGCGGCCGGCGCGGGTTGCACCTCATCGGCTGCACGTCCTCGGTTGCACCCATCGGTTGCTGAGCGGAGGCGCGCAGCGCCGGAGATGAAGCGACCACCGCAACCGGTCGACGCGCGGGGGTTGCTGCGCTCGGTTGCGGAAGTCGGTGAGACAGCATCTGTGCGCCGAGACCGTGGCGTATGGACGCTGCCTCGGCGCGTGGTTGCTGTCTCGCGTCAGCCGGGATAGTGGAGGGGGCGGTCGGAGACCGGGTCGAGGCCCGTGAGCGTGACCCAGCCGTCGGCCAGGAGCGCGGCGTCGCTGCCGGGGACCGGGGTGTTCGGCAGGTCCTCGACGGCGAGCCGCAGGTGACCGGCGCCGCGCTCGCTCAGCGTGGTCTGCACGATGCCGAACGGGGCCAGCGGCGCCTCTCGGATGCCCCGCGGCCGCGCGGCGTTCGGCACGTTCACGTTGAGCACCGATCCGGACTCCAGCGTCTCGAGGAACGGCATCAGCGAGAGGGCGGCGTCGGCGGCCGCCTGCCACTCGAACGTCTCGGGGTGCATGCCCACGTCGAGCGAGACGGCCATGGCGCGGGCGCCGTTGAGCCCCCCGGTCAGGGCCGCGCCGACCGTGCCGGAGTGCAGGATCGCGCGGCCCACGTTCGCGCCGTGGTTGATGCCGCTGAGCACGAGCTCGGGCGGATCGCCGAACGCGCCGTGCGCGGCGATGAGGGCGATGAGGCCGGGGCCGCCGCGCACCGCGAACGCCGGCGTCTGCCCGAGGCCCTCGAGGGTGCGCCGGGCGACCGCGATCCGGCCGTCCTCCTCGCCCGCCACGATGGAGGCACTGGTTCCGCTCGACTGGCGCTCGGGGGCGGCGACCGTCACGTCGAGACCGCGTTCCGCGGCCGCCCGCGCGAGCACGGCCAGGCCGGGCGCGTCGATCCCGTCGTCGTTCGTGACGAGCGCCCGCGTCATCGAGTGTCCCCCTCGGGGCGGTCGGCGTCGCCCGCGAGCGCGGCGAGGTCGCCCAGGCTGAGCCGCGGCGTGTCGTCGTCGCCCCCGCCGGGCAGCTCCCGCGCGCGCACCTGCTCGCGCAGCCGCTCGATGGTCCCCGTGTCGCCCGTGCCCAGCCCGTGGCGCGTCACGTTCAGCGCGCCGGCGGCCGCCCCGAGCGTGGCGGCCTTGCGCAGCGGCTCGCCGAGCGCGAGCCCGGCACACAGCCCCGCCGTGAGCGAATCGCCGGCGCCGCGCGTGTCGGCCGCCTCCAGCCGGGGCGGGGAGATCTCGACCGCGCCCTCCGCATCGAGCAGCAGCAGCGGTCGGCTCGCGCGCGTCACGATCACCGCGGCGGCGCCGCGCTCGCGCAGCGCCGACATGGCCGCCAGCACGGCCTCGGCGTCGTCGCCGTCGAGCAGTCCGTCGTCGCGCAGCTCCTCGTCGCTCACCTTCAGCACGTCCACGCCGCCGGCGAGGGCCCCGTGCATCCGCTCGCCCGAGAGATCGACGACGACGCGCGCGCCACCGGCCCGCAGATCCGCCGCGAGGCGCCGGTACGTGTCGGGCGGCAGCACCTCGTCGCCGTCGGGTCCGCTCAGGCTCACGAGCCCGCTGCCCAGGCCCTCCCGCAGCGCGGCCCCGTACAGCTCGTCGAGCTCGTGGCGGCCGATCGCGTCGCCCGGCGTCTCGGCGACGGGGATGCGCTCGCCGGCGCGCCGGTCGTGCACGTACGCCGCGCCGCGCCCCGCGCGCTCGACCGCGACGACGCGGAGCCCCTCGTCCTCGAGCAGCCCGCGCACCACCCGCCCCGTCTCGCCCGTGAGGACGCAGCACAGCGTCACCGACGCGCCGAGCCGGCGCATCATCCGCGCCTGCCAGACGCCCTGGCCTCCGGCGTGCACGTGGATGTCCGGACCCGCGTCGTGATCCTCGATCGTGACGGTGAGGGTGGGGGAGGGGGCGAAGATCGTCACATCGCTCACGTGCTGCTCGCTTCCGCTCGGCCGGTGCTCGCCATGTCGCCACGCTACGACGCGCCGGGGTCGCTTTCATCCCCTTGCGTGCCGCCGCGGCCGTGGCTAGCGCGACCGGTCGGTGCGATCAGAACCGCGCCGCGAGCAGGTCGGCGTGCCAGCGCTCGGCCACATCGGGGTGCGCGCGCAGCCGGGACTTCAGCGCGTTCTGCCCGTAGAGCGCGTGGATCGGGTTGTGCGGATCGTCCTCCACGCCCCGCGCGAGCGGCGCCAGCTCGGCAGGCAGCTCGATGATCGGCAGGCGCGCGTCGAGCGCCGGATTGAAGAAGAACGGGATCGAGATGCGGTCCTCGGGCCAGCGCGGCGAGACGACGCGATGGTTCGTCGCGCGCAGATACCCCTGCGTGGCGTACTCGAGCATCTCGCCGATGTTCACGACGAACGCCCCCTCGACGGGCGGGGCGTCGACCCACGTGTCGCCGCGCTCCACCTGCAGGCCGCGCTTGCCCGGCTCCACCCACAGCAGCGTGAGCACGCCCGAGTCCTTGTGGGCGCCCACGCCCTGCTGCGGCTCCGGCTGATCCGTGCCGGGGTAGCGCACGATCTTGATGAGCGTCTGCGGCTGGCCGAAGTGGCGGTCGAAGTAGTCCTCCTCGGCCCCCAGCGCCAGCGCCCATGCGCGCAGCAGGCGCCGGGAGATGCGGGTGAGCTCGTCGTGCCACTCCTCGACGACCGGCCGCAGGCCGGGCAGCGCCTCGGGCCACAGGTTCGGCCCGATGAGCCGCGCGAACTCCGGCGCGTCCGGATCGGCGACCGGCTCGCGCTCGGGACCGATGTCGATCTGCTCGCGCCAGTCGACCCGGCCGCGGGTGCGCTCGCCGCCGACGCGGGTGTAGCCGCGGAAGTGCGGGCTGCGGATGTTCTCGATCGCCAGCTTGTCGGCCTCGGGGAGCGCGAAGAACGCGCGGGCCGCCTCGTGCAGCCGCGCCTCGAGGCCGGCCGGCAGCCCGGTGCCGGTGAGGTAGAAGAAGCCGACCTCGCGCGTGGCGTCGCGCAGGTCGCGGCGGAAGCGCTCGGCCGCCTCGGGGCCGGCGTCGAGCTGGGACAGGTCCAGGATCGGGAGCGAGAGCGTCATGCTCCCGACGGTAGGGGCGTCCCGCCGCGCGCGGGGATGTGTTTCCGAGCGTTACGGGCAGCGCCGGTCACGACGCGGGCGGACCGCTCTCCTCTTCGTGCGCGCCGCGGCCGTCGTGGCCGGGGCGCCGGGGCGGATCGGCGGGCCGGCGGGAGCCGGTCGGGTCGTTCCGACGGGCGCGGGGCGCGACCGAGGGATCGGCGAACAGCCACGTCGCGCGCGGCTCGACGAGCGGCCGGAAGATGAGGCGCACGGGACGCGTGCCGAGCGCGAAGGCGATCGCCACCGACAGCGCGCTCACCGTGGGCAGCCACAACCACGTCGGCTCGAGGCCGCGCAGCACCCCCGACTCGCGGAACGGGTAGAGCACGAACGAGTGCAGCAGGTAGACGTACATCGTGTACTGCCCGAACCGGGTCAGCACGGTCTCGCGGCGCGGGATGAGGGCGAAGAACGCCGCCGACAGCACGAGGCCGGCCGCGATCGTGCCGAGCCGGGCGAGGCCGCCCCACCAGTGCCCGCCCGAGATGAGCCCGCCGTAGTCGTCGTCGTAGAAGAACCAGTAGCGCAGCTCGACCTCGCGCCAGATGCCGAGGCCGGACCATGCGATCCAGCCCGCCGCGGCGAGCACCGCGACCGCGAGCGCGCGCGTCCACCACGGGCGCCACTCGATGAGCCGCAGCCGCTCCACCACGTCCCGGTCGCGCAGCCACCAGCCCAGGGCGAAGAACGGCAGGAAGCCGAGGGTGCGCGACAGCGAGAACGTGCTGTCGACGTTGGGCAGGTAGCCCACCCCGACCGAGATGGCCAGCGTCCACAGCAGGGGCCAGCGCAGCAGTGCGAGATACGGCAGCACGAGCCGGAAGATGCCCAGGGCCAGCAGGAACCACAGCGTCCACGACGGCTCCGTGAGATTCGGCTCGGCTTCGCCCTCGACGACCAGCTTCGTCGCCCACCACAGCACCTCGAACACGACGTACGGCACGAGGATGTCGGTGATCACGCGCGCCATCTGCCGCGCGCCCGGTGCGTCGGACTTCGAGAAGTAGCCCGAGATGATCGCGAACGCCGGCATGTGGAACGCGTAGATCGTCAGATACAGCGCGTAGGCGATGTCGGAGTCGTAGATGAGCCGCTGGATGGCGTGCCCGAGCACGACGAGCACGATGCACGCGAAGCGGGCGTTGTCCCAGAAGGGGACGCGCCGCTTGGGGCGCCGGATCGGGCCGGACGCGGTCGCAGGTGGGGTGCTCATCACCCCCGACGTTACCGGTTCGTAACCCGATGCCCCCCCAGGCGCACCCCGCGGGGCCGGGGAATAGATTCGACGTGCGGGCGTTGCAAGGGTATATTCAAGCGCATATAAACGGATCGGAGCCTCCGCAATGAGCGACACCACCTGGCAGGGCATGCAGTTCGGCCTCTTCTCGGTCAGCGACATCACGCGCGACCCCGTGACCGGCTACACGCCGAGCGAGGCCGAGCGCATCCGCGACATCGTCACGATCGCCAAGCACGCCGAGGAGGCGGGGCTGGACGTCTTCGCCCTCGGCGAGCACCACAACCCGCCGTTCTTCTCCTCGTCGCCCACGACGACGCTCGCGTACATCGCCGCGCAGACGGAGCGGCTCATCGTCTCGACGGCCACGACGCTCATCACGACGAACGACCCGGTGAAGATCGCCGAGGACTACGCGATGCTGCAGCATCTCTCGGGCGGCCGCGTCGACCTCATCATGGGACGAGGCAACACCGGGCCCGTCTACCCCTGGTTCGGCAAGGACATCCGCCAGGGCCTGCCGCTGGCGATCGAGAACTACCAGCTGCTGCACCGGCTGTGGCGCGAGGATGTCGTGGACTGGGAGGGGAAGTTCCGCACCCCGCTGCACGGCTTCACCGCGACGCCGCGCCCCCTCGACGACGTGCCGCCGTTCGTGTGGCACGGATCCATCCGCACGCCCGAGATCGCCGAGCAGGCCGCGTACTACGGCGACGGGTTCTTCGCGAACAACATCTTCTGGCCCAAGGAGCACTACCAGCGCCTCATCAACCTGTACCGCCAGCGCTACGCGCACTACGGCCACGGCACGCCCGAGCAGGCGATCGTGGGCCTCGGCGGCCAGGCGTTCATGGCGAAGAACTCGCAGGACGCCGTCGACCAGTTCCGGCCCTACTTCGACAGCGCCCCCGTCTACGGCAACGGGCCGATGATGGAGGACTTCACCGAGATGACGCCGCTGACGGTCGGCTCGCCGCAGCAGGTGATCGACCGGTACGCGGCCATGCGCGACACGTTCGGCGACTACCAGCGCCAGCTGTTCCTCATGGACCACGCGGGCCTGCCGCTGAAGGTCGTGCTCGAGCAGATCGACTTCCTCGGGCAGGACGTCGTGCCCGTGCTGCGCAAGGAGCTCCAGGCGAACCGCCCGGCCGAGGTGCCGGACGCGCCGACGCACGCCGCGCGGGTGAAGGCGAAGTACGGCGACGCCGAGCCGCGCCAGCCCCGCCCCAACGCGAACCGCGGCGACAACGTCACGGGCGGCTCGCCCTACCAGGACGCCCCGGATCGCCGGCCCGTCCAGCCGGGCGCATTCGGCCCGGCGGCGGATCGGGGGGCCTGACGTGACCCGCATCGTCGTGGTGTCGGCCGGGCTGTCGAACCCGTCGTCGACGCGCATGCTCGCCGACCGCCTGCTGGGCGCGACCGTGGAGGCGCTGGGGGAGCGCGGCGTCGAGGCGGAGGGCCGCGTGATCGAGCTGCGCGACCACGCGCACGCGATCACCGACCACCTGCTCACCGGTTTCGCGCCCAAGGCGCTCGCCGAGGACCTCGCCCAGGTCGCGGCCGCCGACGGGCTCATCGTCGTCACCCCGATCTTCACCACGAGCTACTCGGGGCTGTTCAAGTCGTTCGTCGACGTGCTCGAGCGCGAGTCGGTCGAGGGCAAGCCCGTGCTCATCGGGGCGACGGCGGGCACCGCGCGCCACTCGCTCGCGATCGACTACGCCATCCGGCCGCTGTTCACCTACCTGCACGCCCGCCCCGTCTCGACGGGCGTGTTCGCCGCCTCGAGCGACTGGGGTGCCGAGGCCGACTCCGTCGCGCCGCTGCGCGCGCGCGTGGAGCGCGGGGCGCGCGAGCTCGCCGACGCGATCGCCGGGGCGTCCGCCGCGCCGCGCGCGGCCGATCCCTTCGACCCCGAGTCGTACCTGGGTGCCGGCGGATCGTTCGAGGACCTGCTGAACAACCCGCCGACGCGCGGCTGAGGTCCGCCCGGAACGCGGGCGGGATCAGATCAGGCGGGGGCGGCCGGCAGATCCGAGGAGGACGTGCCGGCGTCCGCCGCCGGACCGGGAGCGTGCTCGGCCGCGTCGGAGGCGACGACGCGGCGGCCCCGGATGGTGACGTACTCGGCGTGCTTGGCCAGCAGCCCGTCGCCGGCCGTGCGGCCGCGCAGGCGGCGCCAGGCCCACGGCAGTGCGTGCCGGGTGATCCATCGCCCCTCGGGCTCCACGTAGTCCTCGTGGAACGCCGCGTCGAGCGCCGCGAGCTGCGGCGCGTCGCGAACCCCGAGCACCTCGGCCGCGCGATAGGCCAGCAGGCGGTGGCCCGACGAGCTCAGGTGCACCTTGTCCTGCGACCAGTTGCTCAGCTCGCCGAGCTCGGGAAGGGCGTCGACGTCGAGCAGATGGCAGCCGTTCTCGGCGGCGATGCGCCGCAGCTCGCTCGCGTAGATCGCGAAGCGGCGGGCGAAGACGCGCACGATCGCGCGCCGCGGCAGGAACGGGGTCACGAGCATGACGTCGGTCCCGCTCGCGCGGAGCGTGCGCACCGACTCCTCCACGCGCGCGGCCAGCGCGATCGGGTCGGCGCCGTGGCCGACGAGGTCGTTGTGCCCCATGAGGATCGACACGAGGTCCGGCTTCAGGGCGAGGGCCGCCGGCACCTGCTCGCGCGCGAGATCGCGCACGCGCCGGCTGCGCACGGCGAGGTTGGCGAAGCGGAAGGTGCGGTTGCCGGTGCGCTCGCCGTCCTGCGCCAGCAGCATGGCCAGGCGGTCGGCCCAGCCGCGGTACTGGCCGTCGGGCATGCGCGATCCGTCGCACAGCCCCTCGGTGAGAGAGTCGCCCAGGGCCACGTAGCGCGACCACCGACGGGTGTCGAGGGGAGGCACCGGCTCGCTCACGCGCACGGCGCCGCGGGCCATCGTGGCCTCGTCGTAGCGGCGCAGCCGGATGGCCTCGCGGTACGCGCCGACGAGCTGCTCGGTGAGCGCCGCCCACGTGCGGGCCTTCACGCTCTCGCGCGCGGCCAGGCCGAAGGAGCGCCGCTTGGCGTCGTCGCCGACGAGATCGAGCACGCGCGCGCGCAGGTCGTCGAGGTCGCCGGGGGTGTAGAGCCAGCCGTCCACGCTCGAGCGGACGAGGTCGACGGGCCCGCCGCGGCCGGTGGCGACCACGGGCACGCCCGAGGCCAGGGCCTCCTGCACGGTCTGGCAGAACGTCTCGCTCTCGCCGGGGTGCACGAACACGTCGAAGCTGGCGAGGGCCTGCGCCAGGTCCTCGCCGCCGAGGAAGCCGGTGAAGACGGCATCGGGCAGCTCGCGCTCGAGGCGCGCCCGCTCGGGGCCGTCGCCGACGATGACCAGGCGCGCGCCGGGGATGTCCCGCAGCGCGCGCAGATCCTCGACCTGCTTCTCGGGCGCGAGGCGGCCGACGTAGCCGATGATGAACTCGCCGGGCGCGATCCGCTCGCGCCACGCGTCGCTGCGCTGCTCGGGGCGGAAGCGCTCGGCGTCGACGCCGCGGCCCCAGCGCCGCACGCGGTCGACGCCGAGGGCGAGCAGCTGGTTCTCGGCGTGCGAGGAGGGGGCGAGCGTCAGCGTGGCGCGGCGGTGCAGTCGCGCGATGTGCGCCGACATGAGGGGCGCGGCGCCCGGGACGCCGTAGCGCTCGGCGTACGAGATCACGTCGGTCTGGTACACCGCGACGGTGGGCGTGCGATTGCGCTCGGCGGCGACGAGCCCCTGCCAGCCCAGCACCGTGGGCGAGGCGAGGTGGACCACGTCGGGGCGGAACTCCCGCAGCACGCGGCGCAGCAGCGGCATGGGCGCCACGGCCACGCGGACCTCGGGATACGACGGCAGCGGGATGGAGGTGAGCAGCGTCGTCCCCGCGGTGTCACCGGATCCCGGTGCCCTGGGGGCGACGATGAGCGTCTCGTGGCCCATGGCCTCGAGATGCCGGACGACCTGCAGCACGGAGTTCGTGACCCCGTTCATGTGCGGAAGGAACGACTCCGCGACGACCGCGACTCGCATGTCTCCAGCGTGGCGGTCCCCGGCGCGCCGAGACCGACGTTGCCGCGCCGCTTTCGCGAACGTTCACCGCCCGCCCGCGTCTGTTCACCCGCGGGCCACGCGCCGTTCCCGTACGGGGCCGTCAGCGGTCGATCTCGCCCGCGCCCCTCGCCTCATCGAGCTCGTCGGCGAGCGGCCCCGGCTCGTCCTCGATGCGCTCGTCCGCATCGAGGGTCGGGGGAGGCAGCTCCAGGTCGGCCTCGTCGTCGAGATCGACCTCGCGCTCGTCGTCGGGGTTCCGGTCGTCCTCCGGGCCGCGGTCGCGGAAGACCTCCTGGGCGTCGCTCATCGATGCTCCTTCACGGGCTGTCGTCACGGGAATCGATCGCGTCGCGGGCGGGCCGTCGACGCCTGCCGACCATAACCGGCGCGCGACGCGCGGGTCGAGCGGGCAGACACCGCGCATGCGGCGCTGGTAGGCTGAGCGCGTCCGCGTCTCGCGGGCAGACAATTCCATACCCGAGGAGCAGGCTGGCAGGAAGCTGGTCCCCTGAAGTGATCTCCCGGTTCCTGAGAGACCCGGTGGATTTCTCCTGGTGGCCAGCGCAGGCGAGCTGATCGCTTTCGAGCGAGTGCCATTGCGCGCCCATATCTGACTGTTCCTGCTTCTTTCGTCTCCCGCGCGCTCTGCGCGGGCGAACAGAAGGAGACAGACCTCTTGGAAGGTCCTGAAATCACCGCCGCCGAGGCCGTTCTCGACAACGGCCGCTTCGGCACCCGCACCATCCGCTTCGAGACGGGCCGGCTCGCGCAGCAGGCCCAGGGCGCGGTCGCCGCGTACCTCGACGACGAGACCATGCTGCTCTCGGCGACCAGCGCGTCGAAGAGCCCCCGCGAGGGCTTCGACTTCTTCCCGCTGACCGTCGACGTCGAGGAGCGCTCGTACGCCGCCGGCAAGATCCCCGGATCGTTCTTCCGCCGCGAGGGACGTCCCTCGACCGAGGCGATCCTCGTCTGCCGTCTCATCGACCGCCCGCTGCGCCCGTCGTTCGTCGACGGCCTGCGCAACGAGGTCCAGATCGTCGTCACCGTGCTGTCGATCGCCCCGGGCGAGTACTACGACGCCCTCGCGATCAACGCCGCCTCGGCGTCGACGCAGATCTCGGGCCTGCCGTTCTCCGGCCCGATCGCCGGCGTGCGCCTCGCGCTCATCCCGGGCGTCGGCGAGCACGAGGACCAGTGGGTCGCGTTCCCGAACCAGGAGCAGGTCGAGCAGGCCGTCTTCGACCTCATGGTCGCCGGTCGCGTGCTCGACAATGGCGACGTCGCGATCATGATGGTCGAGGCCGAGGCCACCGAGAACAGCTGGAACCTCATCCAGGGCGGCGCCGTCAAGCCGAACGAGGAGATCGTCGCCGGCGGTCTCGAGGCCGCCAAGCCGTTCATCAAGCAGCTCGTCGCGGCGCAGGCCGAGATGGCGAAGGGCTCGACGCGCGCGCCGCTGGAGTTCCCGGTCTTCCCCGCCTACAGCGACGAGACCTACGCGTTCGTCGAGGGCAAGGCGCTCGAGGAGCTGTCGAAGATCTACCAGATCGCCGACAAGCAGGAGCGCCAGGACGCCGACGACGCGCTGAAGGCCGCCGTCAAGGCCGAGCTCATCGCGAAGGTGGAGGCCGAGGAGCTTCCCGCCGCCGCGCCGCTCGAGTTCTCGGCCGCGTGGAAGTCCGTCACGAAGAAGATCGTGCGCGGCCGCATCCTCACCGAGGGCGCCCGCATCGACGGCCGCGGGCTGGCGGACATCCGCCCGCTCGACGCCGAGGTCCAGGTGATCCCGCGCGTGCACGGCTCGGCGATCTTCCAGCGCGGCGAGACCCAGATCCTGGGCGTCACCACGCTGAACATGCTCAAGATGGAGCAGCAGATCGACTCGCTGTCGCCCACGACGAGCAAGCGCTACATGCACCACTACAACTTCCCGCCGTACTCGACCGGTGAGACCGGCCGCGTGGGCAGCCCCAAGCGTCGCGAGATCGGGCACGGCTTCCTCGCCGAGCGCGCCCTCGTGCCGGTGCTGCCGAGCCGCGAGGAGTTCCCGTACGCGATCCGCCAGGTGTCCGAGGCCCTCGGCTCCAACGGCTCGACGTCGATGGGCTCGGTGTGCGCCTCGACCCTGTCGCTGCTGAACGCGGGTGTGCCGCTGCGCGCCCCCGTCGCCGGCATCGCCATGGGCCTCGTGTCCGAGGAGGTCGACGGCCAGACGCGCTACGCCGCGCTGACCGACATCCTCGGCGCCGAGGACGCCCTGGGCGACATGGACTTCAAGGTCGCGGGCACGGCCGAGTTCGTCACGGCCCTGCAGCTCGACACCAAGCTCGACGGCATCCCCTCCGAGGTGCTCGCCGGCGCGCTGACCCAGGCCAAGGACGCGCGCCTGCGCATCCTCGAGGTGCTGAACGCCGCGATCGACGCGCCCGACGAGATGGCGCCGACCGCGCCGCGCGTCATCAGCGTGCAGATCCCCGTCGACAAGATCGGCGAGCTGATCGGCCCCAAGGGCAAGACGATCAACGCGATCCAGGACGAGACCGGCGCGCAGATCTCGATCGAGGACGACGGCACCGTGTACATCGGCGCGACCGACGGCCCCTCGGCCGAGGCGGCCCGCGCGCAGGTGAACGCGATCGCCAACCCCTCGAACCCCGAGGTCGGCGAGCAGTTCCTCGGCACGGTCGTGAAGATCATCCCCTCGGGTGCCTTCATCTCGCTCATGCCGGGCAAGGACGGTCGCATGCACGTGACCCAGATCCGCAAGCTCAACGGCGGCAAGCGCGTCGAGAACATCGAGGACGTCGTCTCGGTGGGCCAGAAGATCCTGGTCCGCATCGCCGAGGTGGACGACCGCGGCAAGCTCGCGCTCGAGCCCGTCGTCGAGGAGAAGGCCGAGGAGTCGGCGGAGGCTCCCGCCGAGGCCTGATCCCTCGCTCCGACGGCCCGGTCCGCCTCCCACACGGGAGGGGCCGGGCCGTTCGGCGTCCTGGGCACTTCTGCCCGCGCGCTCGGCGGGGCGCGGGCGCCGTCCGGCGGTACAGTGGGAGCCGTCGGGGAGGGCGACATGGCGTGGAACTGGGGCAGGGCGATCCCGTCGCCGGAGCCGGCCGTTCCCGCGCACCCGTCCGCCCCCATTCCCGTGCAGGGGCCGGGCATCGGCAGCGCCCTGCGCGCGCCGCTCGGCGAGACGGGCATCGAGGTCTTCCCGCTCATGCTCGGCGGCGGCGAGTTCGGCTGGACGGTCGACCAGCGCGCGAGCGAGGCGGTGCTGGACCGGTACGCCGCGCACGGCGGGAACGCGCTGCACACGTCCGACCGCTTCGGCGGCGGGCGCAGCGAGCACGTCATCGGCAGCTGGATGCGCAGCCGCGGCGTGCGCGACGACATGGTCCTCGCGGTGCGCGTGGGCGGTCATCCGGATCACCCCGGCCTGGGCTCGGTCGACCTCGTGCGCGCCGTGGAGTCCTCGCTCGAGCGGATCGGCACGGATCGCATCGACGTGCTCTATCTCGACGCGACCGGCTACGACGCGCCGCCCATCGAGGACGCCCTGGCGACCGCGCAGTGGCTCGTGGAGTCCGGCAAGGTGCGCGCGCTCGGGGTGTTCGGCTTCTCGCCCGAGCAGCTCGTGGAGGCGCGCATCCTGGCCTCGGCAGGCTATCCGCGCATCGAGGCGATCGACGTCGCGTTCAACCTGCTGCGGCCCCGTGTGCTCGAGGGCGATCTGCGGCTCGTCGTCTCGGCGCAGGGCATCGCCGTGACGCCCTCCCACCCGCTCGAGCACGGCTTCCTCAGCGGCAAGCACCGCTCGCGGTCGGATGCCGCGAAGTCGGCGCGCGGCGCGCAGCTGGCGGAGCGGATCAACCGGCGCGGCGGCCGCCTGCTCAAGGCCATGGACGAGATCTCCGCCGAGCTGGGCGCGCCGCACGCCGCGATCGCCATCGCGTGGCTGCGGGCCCAGCGCGGCGTCGTCGCCCCGATCGCGAACGCGTTCGACCCCGCCCACGTCGACGAGCTCGTGCAGGGCGTGGGCCTCGCGCTCTCGCGCGCGCACATCGCCGAGCTCGCGCGCGCGGCCGCCTGAGGCGGCGCCCCGGGAACCCGCCGGGGGAGGGGTGACATAGGCTGGTCGAGGGTCGCGCCGAGGCGGCGCCGGGGCGGAAAGGGACGCGAGATGACGCACTACATCTACCTCGTCCGGCACGGCGAGCAGCAGGACGCCGAGCACGGGGTGGAGGACGGTCCGCTGTCTCCGCGGGGCCGCAGGCAGGCCGAGGCCCTGGCCGACCGGCTCTCGGGCGTGCCCTTCGACGCCGTGTGGCACTCGCCGCTGCAGCGCACGAGCGAGACGGCGCGCTACGTGGCCGAGCGCATGCCCGCGATCGAGCCGCAGCCGCACGCGCTGCTGTTCGACTGCGTGCCCACCGGCATCACGGACGAGACGCCCGCCGCCTACGAGCCGTTCTTCGGGGCGGTGACCGACGCGCAGATCGACGCCGGGCGCGCGCAGATGGCCGACGCGGCGGCCGAGTTCCTCGTGCGCAAGGCCGGCGAGGTGCACGAGCTGCTCATCACCCACAACTTCGTCATCTCGTGGTTCGTGCGCGAGGTGCTCGACGCGCCCGAGTGGCGCTGGATGACGCTGAACCAGACGAACTGCGGCCTCACCGTGATCGCGCAGAAGCCGGGCCGTCCGTGGGCCCTGCTCACCCACAACGACGTCGCGCACCTGCCGGTGGAGCTGCGCACGGGCCTGCCTGAGGAGCTCGAGGTCCTCGTCTGAGGCGGCCGCCCGGCGAACCTAGACTGAACGGGTGAGCACACCCTTCATCCTCGACACCGACACCGCCCAGGACGACTGCGTCGCGATCCTCGTGGGCCTGCTCGACCCGGCCGCCGATCTGCGGGCCATCACGATGGTGGCGGGCAACGTGGGCTTCGAGCAGCAGGTGCGCAACGCGTGGATGACGCTCAACGTGGCCGACCGCCTCGACGCCGTGCCGATCTTCCTCGGCGCCCAGCGCCCGCTCATGCGCGAGTGGGTCTCGGCCGAGAACGTGCACGGCGACGGCTCGGGCGGGCTGAGCATGGACGACTCCGGGCTCGAGCCCCAGGCCGAGAACGCCGTCGACGCGATGCTGCGCATCACGGCCGAGGCGCCGGGCGAGGTCTCGATCGTCGCGATCGGGCCGCTCACGAACGTCGCGCTCGCCGTGATCCGCGATCCGGAGTTCGTCGGCCGCGTGAAGTCGCTCTACGTGATGGGCGGCTCGAACAACGGCCGCGGCAACATCACGGCCGCCGCCGAGTTCAACTTCTACGTCGACCCCGAGGCCGCCCGCACGGTGTTCGAGGCCGGATTCGCCGACCTCGTCGTCGTGCCGTGGGCGCCGCTCACGCTGCGCGACGCGGTCTTCGACAAGGACCGGATCGCGCGCCTCGCGGGCATCGGCACGCCGCTCGCGCGGTTCGTCGAGCGGGTGTGCCGCGGCACGCTCGCGTTCGACGAGTCGGTGGGCATCCCCGGATCCACCCACCCCGATTCACTCACCGCGGCGCTGCTTCTGCACCCCGAGCTGATCACGGCCGAGGCGCCGTACGCCGTGGACATCGAGACGTCGTCGGAGCTCACGCGCGGCTACTCGGCGATGTCGTGGGGCGTGCACGGGCTCGCGCCGAACGCCCGCGTGATCGAGGCCGTCGACGGCGAGGGCTTCTACCGCTACCTCAGCGGCCTCGTGTCCGAGCCGACCACGCCGCCGCGCCCGTTCGCGCCGGAGCTCTGAGCCGCTCGTTTCCCCGCCGTTACCGTCTGGTCGCAGTTCGATAACGCCTTGTTCATCCCGCCGCTTTATGTGAATACTCGCGGGAGCGCCGGTTTATCGTTGTGCGCATCGACCCGATCGCCCGGCTTGCCGCGGCGTGCATCAGGAGGAACATCCGTGAAGATGACCACACTCAAGCGCGGCCTCGCAGGCCTCGGCATCGCGGCGGCCGCGGGCATGGTGCTCGCCGGCTGCGGCGCGGCACCCGAGGAGGGCGGCGACGGCGCCCCCGCCGAGGGCACCGACTTCATGGCCTGCGCGGTCTCGGACGAGGGCAGCTGGAACGACCAGTCGTTCAACGAGGCCGCCTACGCGGGTCTCGAGATGGCCGCGGAGGAGCTCGACATCGAGATCAACGACGCCGAGTCGAACAGCACCGAGGACTTCGCGCCGAACCTGCAGACGATGGTCGACGGCGGCTGCGACGTCATCTTCGCCGTGGGCTTCGGCTTCGGCGACACGGGCGCCCTCGAGCAGGTCGCGTCGGCCTCGCCCGACACGCACTTCGTGTGGATCGACGGCTGGGACCTCGGTCTCGACAACGTCAAGGTCATCGACTACGCGATGGAGCAGTCGAGCTACCTGGCCGGCTATCTCGCGGCGGGCTACAGCGAGTCCAAGGTCGTCGCCACCTACGGCGGCTCGAACATGATGTCGGTCACCAAGTTCATGGACGGCTTCTTCTACGGCGCCAAGGCCTGGGGCGAGGAGAACGGCACGGACGTGACCGTCCTCGGCTGGGACCCCGAGAACCCGGCCGGCGGCAGCTTCACGGCGAACTTCGGCGACACCGCCGGCGCCACGAGCATCACGGCGAGCCAGCTCTCGCAGGGCGCCGATGTGTTCTACCCGGTCGCGGGCGGCCTGTTCGGCTCGACGATCGAGGTCATCCGCACCGAGGGTGCGCCGGCCGTCGTGCTGGGTGTCGACCGCGACATCGCCACGACGCAGCCGCAGTACGCCGACATCATCCTCACGTCGGTCGAGAAGCGCATGACGCAGGCCGTGTACGACAACATCGAGATGCTCGTGGACGGCGAGGAGTTCTCGACCGAGCCCTACGTCGGCACGCTCGAGAACGACGGCACCGCGCTCAGCGCCTTCGGCGAGTTCGACGGGCAGATCGACGACGCGCTGAAGACGCGCCTCGACGAGCTGACCCAGGAGATCATCGCCGGCGAGATCGAGATCCCGGTCACCGGCGCCGAGTAATCGCCGCACGCCACGCGTGAACGCCGGGGTGGCCCACCGCCGCCCCGGCGTTCCCGTGCCCAGAATCCGACCCATCTGGAAGAATCCGGAACGATGAAACTCGAACTCCGCGGGATCACGAAGCGCTTCGGATCGTTCGTCGCCAACGACGCGATCGATCTCGAGATCGCGCCCGGCGAGATCCACTGCCTCCTCGGCGAGAACGGCGCGGGCAAGTCCACGCTGATGAACGTGCTCTTCGGCCTCTACCAGGCCGAGGAGGGCGAGATCCTCGTCGACGACGAGCCCGTGCACTTCGCCGGCCCCGGCGATGCGATGGCCGCGGGCATCGGCATGGTGCACCAGCACTTCATGCTGATCCCCGTGTTCACGGTCGCCGAGAACGTCATGCTGGGCAACGAGCCCACGCGCGGCGGCGTGCTGTCGATGGACGCCGCGAGGGCGCGGGTGCGCGAGATCTCCGAGCGGTTCGGCTTCGACATCGATCCGGACGCCGTCGTCGAGGAGCTGCCGGTGGGCGCGCAGCAGCGCGTGGAGATCGTCAAGGCGCTCGCGCGCGACGCCCGGCTGCTCGTGCTCGACGAGCCGACCGCCGTGCTCACCCCGCAGGAGACCGACGAGCTGATGGGCATCATGCGGGAGCTCGCGGCCAGCGGCACGTCGATCGTGTTCATCACGCACAAGCTCCGCGAGGTGCGCGAGGTCGCCGACCGCATCACGGTGATCCGCCGCGGCAAGGTCGTGGCCTCGGCCGATCCCACGGCAGAGC
This sequence comes from Microbacterium sp. NPDC003461, assembly GCF_053588335.1. Classification (NCBI taxonomy): domain Bacteria; kingdom Bacillati; phylum Actinomycetota; class Actinomycetes; order Micrococcales; family Microbacteriaceae; genus Microbacterium; species Microbacterium sp. NPDC003461. Next base: position 16,327 of record NZ_JBSFPT010000021.1, read on the forward strand.
CGACGGAGCTGGCCTCGCTCATGGTCGGCCGCGACGTCGACCTCGAGGTCGACAAGCAGCCGCCGGCCTACACCGACTCGCGCTTCGAGGTCTCGGGCCTCACGCTCGTCGGGCGCTCGGGCGAGCACCTGCTCGACGACATCGACTTCACCGTGCGCGGGGGAGAGGTGCTCGCGATCGCGGGCGTGCAGGGCAACGGCCAGACCGAGCTGACCGAGGCGATCCTGGGGCTGCGCCGGCACGCGAGGGGATCGATCCTGCTCGACGGCCGACAGCTGCTGGGCAAGACCGTGCGGCAGGTGCTGGACGCGGGTGTGGGCTTCGTGCCGGAGGACCGCAAGAAGGACGGGCTCGTGGGCGAGTTCTCGATCGCCGAGAACCTCATGCTCGACCGCAGCGACGGCGCGCCGTTCGTGCGCATGGGCACGATCGACCGGCGCGCGATCGCGGAGTTCGCCGAGGGGGCGATCGACGAGTTCGACATCCGCGCGCAGGGCATCGACCAGGCGGCCGGGCGGCTGTCGGGCGGCAACCAGCAGAAGGTGGTGCTGGCGCGCGAGCTGGGCCGCGACCTGCGCCTGTTCATCGCGTCGCAGCCCACGCGCGGGCTCGACGTGGGCTCGATCGAGTTCGTGCACGACCGGATCATCGCCGCGCGCGATGCCGGCATCCCCGTGCTCATCGTCTCGACCGAGCTCGACGAGGTCATCGGCCTCGCGGACCGCATCGCGGTCATGTACCACGGACGGATCGTCGGCATCGTGGACGGCGACACGCCGCGCGCGACGCTCGGCCAGATGATGGCGGGAGTCGCGGCATGAGCGAGACCACACCTTCGCCCACCCGACGCGCGCGGGCGGCCCAGCCGCCGTCGCGGGTCGACTCGGTGCTGCGCGACGCGCTCCGCGAGATCCTCGCCGGCAGCGTGGTGCGCGGCGCGCTCGCGATCCTCATCGCCTTCGTCGTGGGCGCGATCCTCATCGTCAGCACGAACGACAACGTCGTCTCGTCGGCCGGCTACTTCTTCGCCCGACCCATGGACACCCTCTCGGCGATGGGGCACGCGATCGGGGAGGCGTACGGCGCCCTCTTCCGCGGCGCGATCTACAACACGCAGGCGACCTCGTTCGAGGCCGGCATCCGCCCGCTCACCGAGACCGCGCGCTTCGCGGGGCCGCTCATCGCGGCCGGCCTCGGCGTGGCGCTCAGCTTCCGCGTGGGCATGTTCAACATCGGCGGCCAGGGCCAGCTCCTCGTCGCCGCCGGCTGCGCCATGTGGGCGGCCACCCAGTGGCAGCTGCCCGGCGGGCTGCACCTCGTCGCCGCGATCGTCTTCGGCCTCATCGGCGGATCCGTGTGGGGCGCGATCGTCGGCTTCCTCAAGGCGCAGACGGGCGCGCACGAGGTGATCGTCACGATCATGCTCAACTACGTGGCCGTCAACGTGCTCACGTGGGTGCTGCGCACCTCGCCCATGCACAACCCCGGCTCGGGCAACGACCCCACCTCGATGGCCCCCGCGGAGACCGCGCAGCTGCCGGCACTCCTCGGGCCGTCGTTCCAGCTGCACCTCGGCTTCGTCCTCGCCATCGCGGCCGCCGTCCTGTACTGGTGGCTCATGGAGCGCTCGTCGCTCGGCTTCAAGTTCCGTGCCGTCGGGCTCAACGCAGACGCCGCGCGCACGGCGGGCATCGACGTCGAGCGGATCTACGTCTACACGATGGCCGCCTCGGGCGCGTTCGTGGCCCTCGCGGGCGTGAACCAGGCGCTCGGACGCACGGCCGGATTCACGCCCTCGATCGACGCGGGCATCGGCTGGGACGCGATCACGGTCGCGCTGCTCGGCGGATCGCGGGCGGGCGGCGTCGTCTTCGCCGGGCTGCTGTTCGGCGCGTTCAAGGCCGCCTCCGCCACCATGCAGTTCGTGGGCGTCGCTCCCGAGGTGATGAGCGTCGTGCAGGGCGTCATCGTGCTGTTCATCGCGGCGCCGCCGCTCGTGCGGGCGATCTTCCGGCTGCCCGCCCCCGGTGCCGGCGTGCGCGCCGTGCTCGCGCGCACCCGCACGACCGAGACCCAGGAGGTGGCCAAGTGACCGGCGCCGTCGTGCTTCCCCAGGCGGACGTGGTCGTGCGTCGCGACGCGACGCGCGCCTGGAAGGCCCCCATCGTGATGGGTGTGTTCACGGTCGTCGCGCTCGTGTGGTTCGTGCTCGGCACGGGGCCCGGCGAGGTCGCGTTCCGCTGGTCGCAGGCGCGCGACGCCATCCAGGTGCCCGACACCGTGCTGCCGGCGAAGGTCCTCGCGATCGTCGCCACCGTCATCCTCGCCGCCGTCACGGCCGTGGCCGTCGTGCTCGTGCAGCGGCGGATGCGGGTGTCGGTGTGGCTGTACGTGGGCTTCGGCATCGTGTGGCTCGCCGCGCTGCTCGGGCAGATCGGCCAGGGCACCACCCTCTCGATCGTGCTGCTGACGACGGGCGCGCTGAGCCTGGCGACGCCGCTCATCTACGGCGCCCTGGCGGGCGTGATCGGCGAGCGCGTGGGCGTGGCGAACATCGCCATCGAGGGCCAGCTGCTCATGGGTGCGTTCCTGGGCGCCGTCGTCGGCTCGATCACGAACAGCCTGTGGGCCGGCGTGCTGGCCGGCATGATCGGCGGCGCGCTCGTCTCGCTCGTGCTGGCGGCGTTCTCGATCACGTACCTCGTGGACCAGATCATCGTCGGCGTCGTGCTGAACGTGCTCGTGATCGGCATCACGAACTTCTTCTTCTCGGCCGTGCTCTCCTCGAACGCCGAGGAGCTGAACTTTCCCGGCACGTTCCCGAAGATCGCCATCCCGGTCCTCTCGGACATCCCCGTGATCGGGCCGACGCTGTTCGACCAGCGCATCACGACGTACCTCATGTACGTGCTCGTGCCGGTCGTGTGGTTCGTGCTGTTCAAGACGCGCATCGGGCTGCGCATCCGCGCCGTGGGGGAGCACCCGCTGGCCGCCGACACGGTGGGCATCAACGTCAACCGCACGCGGTTCTGGACCGTGACGGTCGCCGGCCTCGTCGCGGGCCTGGGCGGCGCCGTGCTCACGCTCGGCGAGTCGAACGCGTTCGTGCGCGAGATGTCGAACGGCCAGGGCTACATCGCGCTCGCGTGCGTGATCCTGGGTCGCTGGCACCCGGTCGTCGCGGCGCTCGCGGCGCTCATGTTCGGATTCGCGCGCAACCTCGCGGTCGTCGCCAACCAGGCCGGCAGCGACATCCCCGCCGACCTCATCGCCACGACGCCCTACGTCGTGACGCTGATCGCGGTGGCGGGCCTCATCGGCCGCGCCGTGGCGCCGGCGGCGACGGGCAAGCCGTACGCCCCCGGGCACTGACGCCGTGCGCTCCGTAGGATGGGGCGTATGCCTGTACTGAGCGAGCGGAGCGAGACGAAGTGAGCACGCGCGTCGCCCTCGTGGGCGGGAACGGCAAGCTGGGGTCGATCATCCGCGGCGTGATCGAGGAGCTCGAGGGCTTTGAGGTCGCGTCGGTACTGGGATCGGGCAGCGATCTGTCCGAGCTGGACGGCGCCGACCTCGTGGTCGACGCGTCGACGCCCGCGGTGAGCATCGAGGTGGTGCGCGCCGCGGCGGAGCGGGGCCTCAACGTGCTCGTGGGCACGAGCGGGTGGTCGGCGGAGCGCATCGCGCTCGTGCGCCCGCTCGTCGAGGCGGCGGGCACCGGCGCGGTGTTCATCCCGAACTTCTCTCTCGGATCGGTCATCGGCACCGCGATCGCGGCGGCGGCGAGCCGGTTCTTCCCGTTCGCCGAGATCGTCGAGGCGCATCGCGACTCGAAGATCGACTCGCCCTCGGGCACCGCCGTGCGCACCGCCGAGCTCATCACCGCCGCCCGGCAGGCGCCGGTCGAGGCCCCGCATGCCGATCAGCGGGCGCGCGGCCAGCAGGTGGCGAGCGTGCCCGTGCACTCGCTGCGCCGCCCCGGCGTGATCGCGCGCCAGGAGTCGATCCTCTCCGGCCCCGGCGAGACGCTCTCGATCGTGCACGACACGACCGATCCCGCCGAGGCCTACGCGCCCGGCATCCGCGTGGCGCTCGCCGGCGCCCTCGAGGCGCGCGGCGTCGTCGTGGGGCTCGACAGCTTCATCGACATCGGCGTCGGCACGCCCCGCCCGCGCGCGGGCCGCCCCGTCGCGGAGGACGCCGCCGCCGGGCAGGTCGCCGCGACCACGAGCACGATCGCGACCGCGTGAGGACGCGCATCGGCGTCGCCGTCATCGCGGCGGCGCTCCTGCTCTACATCTGGCTCGTGGGCGTGCGCGCCGTCGCGCTGCTCGGCACGGGGGAGCCCGTGGCCGTCGCGATGGGCGTGGCCATGCTCGTGCTGCCCGCCATCGCCGTGTGGGCGCTGGCGCGCGAGCTGCTGTTCGGTGCCGGGGCCGAGCGCCTCGGCGCGCGGCTCGAGGCCGAGGGCGCGCTGCCCGACGACCCGGTGACGGTGCGCCCGAGCGGGCGCGTCGAGCGCGCGGACGGCGACGCCGTCTTCCCGAAGTACCGCGCCGAGGTCGAGGCGCGGCCCGACGACTGGCGCGCCTGGTACCGGCTCGGCCTGGCCTACGACGCCGCCGGCGACCGCCGCCGCGCGCGGGAGGCGATCCGCGAGGCGATCCGCCGCGAGCGCGCGGAGCGCTGACGCGGACGGCACTGAGCAGGCCGCGGCCCGGTCGGTTGCTGAACGGAGCGGCCGCAGGCTCGCGCGGATCGGTTGCTGAACGGAGCGGCCGCAGGCCGCGCAGATGAAGCGACCAGCGAAACCGCCCCGCTCAGCGGGGGCCCTGCGGCTCAGGCCAGCGTGGCCTCGAGCGTGATCTCGATGCCCGACAGCGCCTGCGACACGGGGCAGCCCGCCTTCGCGCCCTCGGCGATCTCGGCGAACTTCTCGGCGTCCAGGCCGGGCACGGTCGCGCTCACGTTGAGGTGGCTGCCGGTGATGCCGGTGCCGGGCACGAACGTCACGGAGGCGGTGGCCGCGATGCTCTCGGGCGGGGTGCCGTTCTGAGCCAGCGCGTTCGACAGCGCCATGCTGAAGCACGACGAGTGCGCGGCCGCGATCAGCTCCTCGGGCGTCGTCGTGCTCTCGGAGCCCTCGCTGCGGGCCTTCCAGTTGACCGGGAACGTGCCGATGCCCGAGCCCGGCGCGACGGTGCCGGACCCCTCGAAGAGCGAACCGCTCCAGGTGGTGGTGGCCTTGCTCGTGACGCTCATATGTCCTCCTCGATTGCGGGTTCGTCGCCAGCCTACTGACGAGCGCACCGGTGCAGCAGGGGTTCTCGTCGTCATATTTCTTCGCAACGGGGCCGGCGGCCGCGCAACCGTGCCAGCATCGGAGCATGTCGCCCCTCGCCGCCGCGCTGATCCTGGCCGGCATCGTGCTCGTCGCGGTGCTGCTCGGCCTCGCGCTGCGCCGCGGACAGGGGCGGGCGCGGCGGGTGGGGCAGGGGACGATCTCCACCGTCGATGTGGGGGTCGACGCCGGCGCGTTCGGCGAGCGGGCGACGCTCCTGCAGTTCAGCACCGAGGTGTGCGCCAAGTGCCCGTCGACGCGTCGCCTGCTCTCCGACGTCGCGTCGTCGCACGCCGGCGTGCGGCACGTGGACGTCGGCCTCACCCACCGACCGGATCTCGCGCGCCGATTCCAGGTGCTGCAGACGCCGACCGTGCTGGTGCTGGACGGCTCCGGCGCGCCGCACGCGCGCATCGGGGGAGCGCCGCAACGGTCGACGGTCGTCGCCGAGCTCGAACGGATCGGAGGGGTGCATGCCTGACCAGGGGATCGACCCGCGGGGACCGCGGTTCGCGGCCGGGATCACGTCGGCGCTGCTGCTGGTGGCGACGTTCGCCGCGTTCGTCGGGAACTCCGCCGCGCGGACGCGGGTGGCCTACGTTCACACCTTGCCCGAGGTCGACGAGTGGTGGCTCCCCGGTGCCACGGTCGCCGAGCGCGCGGCCGACGTCGGCTTCGTCCTCGTGGCGATCGCCGCCGCGCTCTTCCTCTGGGGCGCCGCCTCGCCGCGCACGGCCCCGTGGGGCGTCGTGTTCCGACGGTTCGTGCGTCCCCGGCTCGGACCGCCGGCCGACCTCGAGGACCCGCGCCCGCCGCGGTTCGCGCAGGGGGTCGGGCTGTTCGTGACGGGCGCCGGGCTGGTGCTGCACCTGCTGGGCGTGCCGCTGGCCCTGCCGATCGCGGCCGCGGCGGCCTTCGTCGCGGCCTTCCTCAACGCGGCGTTCGGGTTCTGCCTGGGCTGCCAGATGTATCTGGGCCTGCAGCGGCTCGGCGTCGTCGGCCGCGCCGCCTGAGCGGCGGGGCGACACACGATGAGGGGCAGCGCGTCGCGGTCCGAGTGTCGGTGCCCGGACGTACCCTTGAAGCCATGAGCGCCGCCATCCCCACCCCGTACGAGGATCTGCTCCGCGACGTCCTCGCCAACGGCACGCACAAGGACGACCGCACCGGCACGGGGACGACGAGCGTGTTCGGGCGCCAGCTGCGCTACGACCTGTCGCAGGGCTTCCCGCTCATCACGACCAAGCGCGTGCACTTCAAGTCGGTCGCCCTCGAGCTGCTCTGGTTCCTGCGCGGCGACTCCAATGTGCGCTGGCTGCAGGAGCGCGGCGTGCGGATCTGGGACGAGTGGGCCGACGAGAACGGCGACCTCGGCCCCGTGTACGGCGTGCAGTGGCGCTCGTGGCCGGCCCCCGACGGGCAGCAGATCGACCAGATCGCGAACGTCGTCGAGCAGATCCGGCGCAACCCCGACTCGCGGCGCCACCTCGTGACGGCGTGGAACCCGTCGGAGATCGAGGGCATGGCGCTGCCGCCGTGCCACGCCATGTTCCAGTTCTACGTGGCCGACGGCCGGCTCTCGTGCCAGCTGTACCAGCGCAGCGCCGACATGTTCCTCGGCGTGCCGTTCAACATCGCCTCCTACGCCCTGCTGACCGCGATGGTCGCGCAGCAGACGGGCCTCGAGCTCGGCGAGTTCGTGTGGACCGGCGGCGACGTGCACATCTACGACAACCACCGCGAGCAGGTGGCCGAGCAGCTCTCGCGCGAGCCCTACCCGTACCCCACGCTGCACTTCGCACGCCGCCCGGAGTCGATCTTCGACTACGAGCTCGAGGACTTCGAGATCCGCGACTACCAGCACCACCCCACCATCAAGGCACCGGTCGCCGTCTGATGACGCTGCGGGCCATCTGGGCACAGGCCCGCTCGCGCGACGGGCGCGGGGTGATCGGGGCCGCGGGCGACATGCCGTGGCACCTGCCGGAGGACCTGGCGTACTTCAAGCGCTCCACGTCCGGCCACCCTGTGGTCATGGGGCGCCGCACGTGGGAGTCGTTCCCGCCGCGTTGGCGGCCGCTGCCCGGCCGGACGAACATCGTCGTCACGCGCGACGCCGCGTACGACGCGCCAGGGGCGACCGTCGTGCCCTCGCTCGACGAGGGCGTGGCCGCCGCGGCCGCCGCGTCGGAGGACGCGTGGATCCTCGGGGGTGGGCAGATCTACGCGCAGGCGATGCCGCGCCTCGACGAGCTGTGGGTGACCGAGATCGATCTCGAGGTCGACGGCGACGCCTTCGCGCCGCCGATCGGCCCCGAGTGGCGGACGATCCGCGCCGATCCGGCGGACGGCTGGCACACGAGCGAGAGCGGCCTCCGCTACCGCTTCCTCGTCTACGCCCGGGCGTGAGCGCAGGCGGGGGACGATAGCCTGGAGGCATGACGCACTCGGGCAATCCCTTCGGGCAGGTGCTCGTCGCGCTCGTCACTCCGATGACGGCCGACGGCGAGGTCGATTGGCCCAGCGTCGAGAAGCACATCGACGACGTCGTCTCGGCGGGCGCCGACGGCGTCGTCGTCACGGGCACCACGGGCGAGACCTCCACCCTCACCGACGCCGAGAAGATCCGGCTCGTCGAGGTCGGCAAGGACGTCGCCGCGGGGCGCGCCCGGATCATCACGGGCGGCGGATCGAACGAGACCGCGCACGCGATCGAGCTCTACCGGAAGAGCGAGAAGGCCGGCGCCGACGGCATCATGATCGTCACGCCGTACTACAACAAGCCGACGCAGGCGGGCATCCTCACGCACTTCCGCCTCGTCGCGAACGCGACGGATCTGCCGGTCATCCTGTACGACATCCCCGGCCGCACCGGCGTGCCGATCCGGTACGAGACGATCCTGCGCCTCGCGAAGCACCCCAACATCCTCGCGATCAAGGACGCCAAGGGCGACTTCAGCGAGGTCAGCCGCGTGCTGAACCAGACCGATCTGATGTACTTCTCGGGCGACGACGCCAACGTGCTGCCGCACATGTCGATCGGCGCCGTGGGCGCCATCAGCGTGACGGCCAACATCGCGCCGGCGCCGTACCGCACGATCGTCGACGCCGTGAACCGCGGCGACCTCGCGGCCGCAACCGATGCGCACATGCGCCTCGAGCCGCTCGTCCGCGCCGTCATGACGCACGTGCCGGGCACGGTCTCGGCCAAGTACATCCTGCACGGCCTCGGCCGCATCTCGAGCCCGCGCGTGCGCCTGCCCCTCGTCGGCCCCGAGGAGTGGGAGGCCGCCGTCATCGAGGACGAGCTGGCCCTCGTGAAGGGCGTCGAGGGCGTCGACTTCTCCGACTTCCGCCCCGACCGCAATGCGGCCGCCGGCGGTGCGCTGCCGAAGATCCCCGGCACCACGCGCTGAAGACCTCCGCGGGCGTGAAGCGCCCGCACGACAACAGAAGAATCGACGACCGGACGCCCCGCGTCCCGGGAAGGCGGACCATGTCCACACCTGTCTACGACCCGCGCCCCCTCGAGAGCGGCGTGCTGCGCGTGACCCCGCTCGGCGGCCTCGGCGAGGTCGGCCGCAACATGACCACGTACGAGTTCGACGGCAAGATCCTCATCGTCGACTGCGGCGTGCTCTTCCCCGAGGAGCACCAGCCCGGCGTCGACCTCATCCTGCCCGACATCGAGCCCGTGCGCGGCCGCCTCGACGACATCGTCGGCGTCGTGCTCACGCACGGCCACGAAGACCACATCGGCGCCGTGCCGTACCTGCTGCGCCTGCGCGAGGACATCCCCATCATCGGATCGGGCCTCACGCTCGCGCTCACGCAGGCGAAGCTCAAGGAGCACCGGATCCGGCCGGTCTCGCAGAAGGTCGTCGAGGGCGAGCGCCTGAGCGTCGGACCCTTCGACCTCGAGTTCGTGGCCGTGAACCACTCGATCCCCGACGCGCTCGCCATCGCGATCCGCACGCCCGCCGGCCTCGTGCTGCACACGGGCGACTTCAAGATGGACCAGCTGCCGCTCGACGGCCGCATCACCGACCTGCGCGCCTTCGCGCGCCTGGGGGAGGAGGGCGTCGACCTCTTCCTGCCCGACTCCACGAACGCCGACGTGCCGGGCTTCACCCCGACGGAGCGGGCCATCGGTCCCGTGCTCGACCAGGTGATCTCGAAGACCACGGGACGCGTCATCGTGGCGAGCTTCTCGAGCCACGTGCACCGCGTGCAGCAGGTGCTCGACGCCGCCGCCGCGAACGGCCGCCGCGTCGCGCTGCTTGGCCGCAGCATGCTGCGGAACATGACGATCGCCGCCGACCTCGGCTACCTGCAGGTCCCGCAGGGCGTGCTCATCGACTACAAGAAGGCCCGCGACATCCCCGACAGCGAGATCGTCTACATGTCGACCGGATCGCAGGGCGAGCCGATGGCCGTCCTCAGCCGGATGGCGAACCTCGACCACGAGATCGAGCCCGGTCCCGGCGACACCGTGATCCTCGCCTCCTCGCTCATCCCCGGCAACGAGAACGCGGTCTACCGTGTCATCGACGGGCTCACGAAGCTCGGCGCCAACGTCGTGCACAAGGCCAACGCGCGCGTGCACGTCTCGGGCCACGCGGCGGCGGGCGAGCTGCTGTACTGCTACAACATCCTCCAGCCGCGCAACGTGCTGCCCGTGCACGGCGAGTACCGCCACCTCATGGCCAACGCCAAGCTGGCGCAGGACACGGGCATCCCCGAGACGCGCACGATCCTCGGCCAGAACGGCACCGTGGTCGACCTGCGCGACGGCGTCGCCGAGGTCGTGGGCCAGCTCGACCTGGGCTTCGTGTACGTGGACGGGTCGAGCGTGGGCGCCATCACCGACGCCGACCTCAAGGATCGCCGCGTGCTGGGCGAGGAGGGCTTCGTCTCGGTCATCGTCGTCGTCGACGCCCAGACCGGACGCATCATCTCGGGTCCCGAGATCCAGGCGCGCGGCGTGGCCGAGGACGACGCGGTGTTCGACAAGGTCAAGCCGAAGATCGCCGCCGCCCTCGAGGAGGCCGCGCAGAACGGCGTGCGCGACAACCACGCGCTGACGCAGACCGTGCGCCGCACGATCGGCCGCTGGGTGGGCAACTCGCTGCGCCGCCGCCCGATGATCGTCCCGGTCGTCATCGAGGCCTGACGCGGGACCGGAGCGGCGCGGGATCCGCGGAAACCCGGGTCGCTCCCGCCGGATGTCGGCGCCCGCGCGTAGCGTGGAGCGCATGGCACGCACGTCGACCGACCCCAAGAGCGCCCGCTCGAAGGCGTCGTCGCGCGCCCGCAAGCCGGCGCCGGCGCCGAAGAAGTACGTCGGCGAGGCCGACAAGCCGCCCGTCGCGGTGCGCGCCTGGAACGGCCTCGCCCACGGCGTGGGCGGGCTGTTCCGCGTGTTCGGGCCCGAGAGCCTCGAGAAGGACGACCGCCGCGACGGCTTCCCGTTCCTGCTCGTGCTGCTGGCCGCGGCCGGCGCCGTCACCGAGTGGGTGTTCATCGGCAACGAGGCGGCGTCGCTCGTGAGCGCGTACACCTTCGGGCTCTTCATCGGGCGCACGGCGTTCGTCTACCCGGTGCTGCTGCTCCTGCTGGCGGGCTGGCTCTTCCGCCACCCCTCGTCCGTGCACGACAACGGCCGCATCGGCATCGGCTTCGGCCTGCTCTCCGTCACCGTCGCGGGCTTCTGCCACGTGGCAGGCGGCCGCCCCCAGCCCCCGGCCGGCATGCCGGCGCTGAGCGAGGCCGGCGGGCTGTTCGGATGGATGATCGGCGAGCCCCTCGCGATGCTCCTCACCGATGTCGGCGCGTACATCCTGCTCGGCCTGCTGGGCGCGCTGAGCGTGCTGATCCTCACCAAGACGCCGCCGAACCGGATCGTGAGCCGGCTCGGCGACCTGTACGCCTGGATGTTCGGCACCGAGCGCGTCGTCGAGGACGCCGGCGAGACCGCCCCGACGAAGGTGCTCGGCAAGGGCAAGGGCAAGGGCAAGGGCAAGGCCGACGACGAGGCGTCCGACGACGACGCCGACGACCGCCCCTGGTGGCGCCGCAACAAGAGCGGCCGCGAGGAGGAGTCGGATGTCGTCACCGATCCTCAGGACCTCACCGAGCTGCTCGGCACCCAGACCGACGGCGGCTACCACAACGCGGTCGTCGTCGCCGACCCCGAGCCCGCCGACGACGCCACCGAGATCCTCTCCGACCTGAGCGGCGTGACGGCCGGACTGCGCGAGTCCGGATCGACGGGGCTCGTGGGCGACGGCGACGACACCGGCGACCTCGCCGAGGCGCTGCCCGGCCTCAGCGGGTTCGGCACCGACGGTCCCGGATCGCGCGGACCCCAGCCGCCGTCCACGCCCTATGTGCTGCCCTCGCCCGCCGCGCTCTCGGCCGGGCCGCCCTCGATCGCCAAGTCCGAGGCGAACGAGCGCATGGTGCAGCAGATCGAGGGCGTCTTCGAGCAGTTCAAGGTCGACGCGAAGGTCACCGGCTTCTCCCGTGGCCCGACGGTCACGCAGTACGAGGTCGAGCTCGGCCCCGGCGTGAAGGTCGAGAAGATCACGCAGCTGTCGAACAACATCTCGTACGCGGTCGCGTCGAACGACGTCCGCATCCTCGCGCCGATCCCCGGCAAGAGCGCGATCGGCATCGAGATCCCGAACGTCGACCGCGAGACGGTCGCGCTCGGCGACGTGCTGCGGTCGCCTGCGGCGCAGAAGTCGACGCACCCCATGACCATCGGCGTGGGCAAGGACGTCTCGGGCGGCTATGTCGTCGCCAACCTCGCGAAGATGCCGCACCTGCTCGTCGCCGGATCCACGGGATCCGGAAAGTCGAGCTTCGTGAACTCGATGATCACGAGCATCCTGATGCGCGCCAAGCCGAGCGAGGTGCGCATGGTGCTCGTCGACCCCAAGCGCGTGGAGCTGACGAACTACGCCGGCGTGCCGCACCTGATCACGCCCATCATCACGAACCCGAAGAAGGCCGCCGAGGCGCTGCAGTGGGTCGTGAAGGAGATGGACATGCGGTATGACGACCTCGCGTCGTTCGGCTACCGCCACGTCGACGACTTCAACGCCGCCCTCGCGCGCGGCGAGGTCGAGCTGCCGCCGGGCAGCGAGCGGGTGCTGAAGCCGTACCCGTACCTGCTCGTGGTCGTCGACGAGCTCGCCGACCTCATGATGGTCGCCCCGCGCGACGTCGAGGACTCCATCGTCCGCATCACGCAGCTGGCCCGCGCCGCCGGCATCCACCTCGTGCTCGCGACGCAGCGCCCGTCGGTCAACGTGGTCACGGGCCTCATCAAGGCCAACGTGCCCTCCCGCCTCGCCTTCGCGGTGACGAGCGTCACCGACAGCCGCGTCATCCTCGACGAGGGCGGCGCCGACAAGCTCATCGGCCAGGGCGACGCCCTGTTCTCGCCGATGGGGTCGTCGAAGCCGTTCCGCGTGCAGGGCGCGTGGGTGACCGAGGACGAGATCGACCGCGTGGTCAAGCACGTCACCGGGCAGGCCCGCCCCGAGTACCGCTCCGACGTGGCCGAGGCGATCGACGCGAAGAAGAAGGAGATCGACGAGGACATCGGCGACGACCTCGAGGTGCTGCTGGCGGCGGCCGAGCTCGTCGTGTCGAGCCAGTTCGGCTCGACCTCGATGCTGCAGCGCAAGCTGCGGGTGGGCTTCGCCAAGGCCGGTCGCCTCATGGACCTGCTGGAGTCGCGCGAGATCGTCGGCCCGTCCGAGGGCTCGAAGGCCCGCGACGTGCTCGTCACCCCCGAGCAGCTGCCCGAGGTGCTCGCGCGCATCAAGGGCGAGGACGTGGCGCCGCCGGCCCCCGCGGCCGCCGAGGAGCCCGAGGACGACCGCTACGCCGACGACCCGATCGAGGCCCAGTTCGCCGGCCGCCCCGTCGAGGACGAGGACGGCGACGAGGACGCCTGGCAGCTGACCGGGCGGGACTGAGACACTTCACGCATGGCCATTCCCCGGCAGCTGCCGAACGCGATCACCGTCGCCCGCATCCCGCTCGCGATCCTCTTCCTCATCCTCCTGCTGCTCGCGGGGCGGCATGGTGAGGCCGATCTCGCGCTGCGCTGGGTCGCCGGCGTGCTGTTCGTCGTGGCGATCTCCACCGACTGGGTCGACGGCTACCTCGCGCGTCGCTACGACATCGTCAGCGACTTCGGCAAGCTGTGGGATCCCATCGCCGACAAGCTCCTCACGGGTCTCGCGTTCGTCGGCCTCGCGATCCTGGGCGAGATGGCCTGGTGGATGGTCGTCGTCATCCTCGTGCGCGAGTGGGGCATCACGGTGCACCGGCTCGTCGTGGCACGCGAGCACGTGGTCGCGGCGGCGTGGATGGGCAAGCTCAAGACCACGGTGCAGGCCGTCGCGCTCTCGTGGGCGCTGCTGCCCCTGCACCTGCTCATCGGCGTCGGCCCGTGGGCGGTGATCACGGCGGTGCTGATGTGGGTGGTCGTCGTACTCACGCTCGCGAGCGGCGTCGACTACGTCGTCGCGCAGGTGCGGGGCGCGCGGGCGGTGCGATGAGCGGGCCGTCGGTGCCCGGCACGTTCGGCGTGGCGTCGGATCTTCTTGCGCAGCTGCGCGCCCGTGGCTGGACCATCGCCGTCGCCGAGTCGCTGACCGGCGGTCTGCTCGCCTCGGCGCTCGTGGAGATCCCCGGCGCCTCCGCGAGCCTGCGCGGGGGAGTGGTCGCGTACGACACGGCCATCAAGCGCAGCCTGCTCGGGGTCGACGCCCGCACGCTCGCCCACGGCGGGGCGGTGCAGCCGCGGGTGGCGGCGCAGATGGCGGAGGGCGTGCGGCGCGCGATGGCCGTCGACGGCGCGGCGTCCGAGGTCGGCGTCGCGACGACCGGGATCGCCGGCCCGGTCTCGCCGGACGGGCAGCCGGTCGGAACCGTCGACATCGGCGTGAGCCTGCCCGGCGGCACGCACACGGAGCGGGCCGTGCTGTCCGGCGACCGCGACGAGATCCGCGCGCAGGCGGTGGGCCTGGCGCTGCGCCTGACGCTCGACTTCGTGCGCGCCGAATCCCCCACGCGGGTAGCCGGCGAGGGAAATCTGTGTGATTCCGAGGAATCCGACAGATCCCGGGATTAGATTGGGTCACACGGTGTTGTACTGTTGTGCACCCGAACGAACCGGTCGGCTGCAGTGAGGAGGGGGCCCGACATGATCCTGGTACGTCAAGAGATCGGCGACGTCCTGCGGGATTTCCGTCAGCAGCAGGGGCAGACCCTCCGCCAGGTCGCGAGCAAGGCGAGCGTCGCGCTGGGCTACCTCAGCGAGGTGGAGCGCGGGCAGAAGGAGGCCTCGAGCGAGATCCTCGCGTCGGTGGCCGAGGCGCTCGACATCCCCATCTCCACGATCATGCGCACGGTCGGCGACCGCATCGCGGTGGTCGAGGGCGTGGATCACTTCCCGGACGTCGTCCCCGACGACCTCGTGGCGCAGGTCGGCCCCGAGCTGTCGCTGCGCTGACGCTCTTGCGGCGAAGCGAGTTCCTGCGCGCGGTCGACGACGAGTTCGGCGCCCATGCGGTGTCGCTGCTGAACGATCTCGTGCTGCCCGGCTTCGGGCGGACGGCGACGGAGGCGCTCGACGCCGGCGTGCCGCCGCGCGAGATCTGGCTCGCGCTGTGCGAGGAGACGGACGTCCCCGCCGAGCGCCGCTACGGCGCGGGCCGGATCGAGCCCCGGCGCTGACGCGGGGCCGCGTCTCGCGCGTGCCCGCCGGTGGAGTCGAACATCCGTACGGCGTGTTGTCGAACATCCGTTCTTTTCGCGCGTAGCCTCGTGCACAGGTGGACCCGGGTGCCGGGCCTTCCACAGTCCGCGGATCTCCCACATGCGATGTCGGAGGCCCCTCGTACCGTGGCAGACAGGCACCCAGCCACACGCCTTGTCGGAGAACCCGCTCGACCGAGCGGGTCGCGACAGCCTAGAGGCGGCGGAATCACGAGCAGAAGGAGCACGTCATGCCCTCAGCAGCAGATCGCGAGAAGGCCCTCGAGTCGGCCCTCGCCCAGATCGACCGGCAGTTCGGGAAGGGCTCGATCATGCGACTGGGCAGCGATGAGCGCGCCCCGGTCGAGGTCATCCCCACGGGCTCCATCGCCCTCGACGTCGCGCTCGGCGTCGGCGGACTGCCCCGCGGCCGCATCATCGAGATCTACGGGCCGGAGTCGTCGGGTAAGACGACGCTGACCCTCCACGCGATCGCCAACGTCCAGCGCGCCGGCGGAATCGCGGCGTTCGTCGACGCGGAGCACGCGCTCGACCCCGAGTATGCGAAGAAGCTCGGCGTCGACATCGACCAGCTCCTCGTCTCGCAGCCCGACACGGGTGAGCAGGCGCTCGAGATCGCGGACATGCTGATCCGCTCCGGCGCGATCGACGTCGTCGTCATCGACTCCGTCGCGGCGCTCGTGCCCCGCGCCGAGATCGAGGGCGAGATGGGCGACTCGCACGTGGGCCTGCAGGCGCGCCTCATGTCGCAGGCGCTTCGCAAGCTCACCGGTGGGCTGAACCAGACGAAGACGACGGCGATCTTCATCAACCAGCTGCGCGAGAAGATCGGCGTGTTCTTCGGATCGCCCGAGACCACCGCGGGTGGAAAGGCGCTGAAGTTCTACGCGTCCGTCCGCCTCGACATCCGCCGCATCGAGACGCTGAAGGACGGCAGCGAGGCGGTCGGAAACCGCACACGCGTCAAGGTCGTCAAGAACAAGATGGCGCCGCCCTTCAAGCAGGCGGAGTTCGACATCCTCTACGGCACCGGCATCTCGCGCGAGGGCAGCCTGATCGACTTCGGTGTCGAGCACGGCATCGTCAAGAAGTCGGGATCGTGGTTCACCTACGACGGCGATCAGCTCGGCCAGGGCAAGGAGAACGCGCGCAACTTCCTGCTCAAGAACCCCGACATCGCGAACGAGATCGAGACGCGCATCAAGGAGAAGCTCGGCGTCGGCCAGAGCGGTGCCGCGGCCGTCGAGGCTCCGGCCGACGAGGTGACCGCGCGTCGCACGGCGTGAGGCCATGCGAGGCGACGACACGCAGGGAGCCGACGTGACGACGCAGCATGACGGGGGCGAGGACCTCGCCCCCGTCATCCCCCTCTTCGGCGCGGGCCGCGGGCGGTCCGGGAGTCGGACTGCGGGCGGCCGGCCGGGGCAGGAGCGGGTGCCGCACGCGGCCGGCCCGACCCACCCCACGCGCCGCATCCCGTCCGCGGCGTCCCCCTCCGGCGCCGGTCCGGAGGCAGACGCCGCCGACGGCGACGCGGACGCGGCCTGGCACACCACGTGGCGAGGCCTCGGAGCGGGGCGCCCGCGCCCGGTGCCGACCCTCGAGATCGAGAAGCGCGACGGGATGCGGCAGGTGCGCTTCGCGGACGCCGGGGCCGGGGACGAGGCCGGCGGCGCGGCCGCGGCGCCGCGTCGGCGCGATGCCTCCGAGCGCGATGCCTCAGAGCCCGATGCCTCGGAGCTCGCGGAGCGGGCCGAGCGCCGTCTCGTCCGCTCGCTGGGCACGCGGGGCCTGTCCGTGGTCGAGGCGCGCTCCCGCCTCGTGCAGGAGCTCCCGCGCGAGACGGCGGACGAGATCCTCGAGCGCCTGCAGCGGATGGGCGCGCTCGACGACGCGCGGCTGGCCGAGCAGCTGATCCACACGTCGCTGGCGCGGAAGAAGCAGGGGCGGCGCGCCATCGCCCAGTCGCTGTCGACGCGCGGCATCCCCCGTGATGTCATCGACGCGGCGCTGGCGGACCTGCCCGACGACGACGCCGAGCGAGCGCTCGAGTTCGCGCGCAGCAAGGCCCGGCAGCTGGCGCGCTACGACGATGACACCGCGCTGCGGCGCCTCGTCGGTCAGCTCGCGCGGCGGGGGTTCGGCGGATCCGTCGGGATGTCGGCGGCGCGGCGCGCGCTCCTCGAGGTCAGGGCCCCGTCCGGTGGGGCGCCGTCCGGTGGGGTCCGGTTCGAGTAGAGGCCGATGCCCGAGCACGGCCGAGACGTAGCTCGCAGCGGGCACAGCCAGGGAACGTAGAATGAGGCCGTCATGAGCACACCCTCCAGCGCCCCCACCCTCATCGAGCCGTCGACGGCCGCCGTCGGTGCCGACGGCCGGCCCCGTTCGTACGAAGTGCGCACCTTCGGCTGCCAGATGAACGTGCACGACTCCGAGCGGCTCTCGGGCTCTCTCGAGAGCGCGGGCTACGTGCGCGCCGCGGAGGGCGAGGACGCCGACGTCGTCATCATCAACACGTGCGCCGTGCGCGAGAACGCGGCCGGCAAGCTCTACGGCACGCTCGGCCACCTGAAGTCGCGCAAGGACAAGCACGCCGGCATGCAGATCGCCGTCGGCGGCTGCCTGGCGCAGATGGACAAGGAGACCGTGCAGCGCAAGGCGCCGTGGGTCGACGTCGTCTTCGGCACGCACAACATGGGGTCGCTGCCGCGCCTGCTCGAGCGCTCGCGTCACAACGAGGAGGCGGAGCTCGAGATCCTCGAGTCCCTCGAGACGTTCCCCTCCACGCTGCCGACCAAGCGCGACTCCGTCTACAGCGGCTGGGTGTCGATCTCGGTCGGGTGCAACAACACCTGCACGTTCTGCATCGTGCCCAGCCTGCGCGGCAAGGAGAAGGATCGTCGCCCCGGCGACATCCTGAACGAGATCCGCCTGCTCGTGGAGGACGGCGCGATCGAGGTCACGCTGCTCGGTCAGAACGTCAACTCCTACGGCGTCGAGTTCGGCGACCGCCACGCGTTCGGCAAGCTGCTGCGCGCCGCGGGAGAGATCCCGGGCCTCGAGCGCATCCGCTTCACGAGCCCGCACCCCGCCGCCTTCACCGACGACGTGATCGACGCGATGGCCGAGACGCCGCAGGTGATGCCGCAGCTGCACATGCCGCTGCAGTCGGGCAGCGACCGCATCCTGCGCGCCATGCGCCGCTCCTACCGCAGCGCGAAGTTCCTCGGCATCCTCGACCGGGTGCGCGAGCGCATCCCGCACGCCGCCATCTCCACCGACATCATCGTGGGCTTCCCCGGCGAGACCGAGGAGGACTTCCAGGAGACGCTGCGCGTCGTGGAGCAGGCCCGCTTCGCGAGCGCCTTCACCTTCCAGTACTCGATCCGCGAGGGCACGCCCGCCGCGACGATGCCCGACCAGGTGCCCAAGGAGGTCGTGCAGGATCGCTACGACCGCCTCATCGCCCTGCAGCAGCGCATCACGCTCGAGGAGAACGAGAAGCAGCTCGGCCGCGAGGTCGAGGTGCTCGTGTCCACGGGCGAGGGCAAGAAGGACGCCGCGACCCACCGCCTCACCGGTCGCGCCGAGGACAACCGCCTCGTCCACTTCGAGGTGCCCGCCGGATCCGACCTGCCCCGCCCCGGAGACGTCGTCACCGTGACGATCACCCACGCGGCGCCGTCCCACCTTCTCGCCGATGCGCCGGACGGCGCGCCGCTGCGCATCCGCCGCACCCGCGCCGGCGACGCGTGGGACCGCACTCAGTCGGAGTCGTGCGCCGTGCCGTCCGCCGACGGCCACGGCGGCGCCGCGTCCGGACCGGTGAAGCTCGGCCTGCCCACCCTGCGCGTCGGCGTCTGACGGCCCCGGTCGTCGGACCGAGTCCAGCAAGCGGAGACGCGGTGAGCGAGCCGAGGCCGTCGGGGCGCGACCCCGATGACGGGCCGCGCCTGTGGGCGGTCGTCGGCGCGACCGGGACGGGCAAGAGCGACCTCTCGCTCGACCTCGCCGAGGCCCTCGCGGCACGCGGACGCGGGGCCGAGATCGTCAACGCCGACGCCATGCAGCTGTACCGCGGCATGGACGTCGGCACCGCCAAGCTCTCCGTTGCCGAGCGGCGGGGCATCCCGCACCAGCTGTTCGACGTGCTCGAGGTGACCGAGGACGCCGCCGTCGCGCGCTACCAGGACGACGCGCGCGCCGCGATCGACGACATCCTGGCCCGTGGGCGTCATGCGATCCTCGTCGGCGGATCCGGGCTATACGTCTCGAGCGTGCTGTTCGACTTCCGCTTCCCGCCCCGCGACGAGCGGCTGCGCGCCGAGCTCGAGGCCGAGCTCGACCGCTCCGGCCCCGGCGCCCTCTACGACCGGCTCCGCGCCGCCGACCCGGCCACGGCCGAGCGGGTCGACCCGCGCAACGGCCGGCGAATCGTGCGTGCCCTGGAGATCCTCGCCCAGGGCGGGCGCACGCACGGCGCTGCGCTGCCCGAGCGGCCGGTGCCCTGGCGGCCGGCGGAGCTGATCGGCCTCACGATGGACCGCCCGGCGCTCATCGAACGCCTCGACCGGCGCGTGGAGCGGATGTGGGCGAGCGGCATGCTCGACGAGACCGCCCGGCTGCGCGAGCGCGGGCTCGAGCGGGGCACCACGGCGCGCCGCGCGATCGGCTACGCGCAGGCGCTCGCGCAGCTGCGGGGCGAGCTTGGCGAGGCCGACGCCATCGCCGAGACGCAGGCGCTCACGCGCCGCTACGCGCGCCGCCAGGTGAGCTGGTTCCGCCGCTACGCGGACGTGCGCTGGCACGAGGCCGGCCGCGCGGACCCCGCGGCCATCGCCGCGATCGCCGGCTGACCCGCGCCCTCCTCGCCCCCGTCCATGCGCGGATCCGTAGACTGGCGGGATGACGGAGATCGCGTTCACCAAGGGTCACGGCACGGGCAACGACTTCGTGATCGTCGCCGACCCGGACGGCGAGCTCGAGCTCAGCGACGACCAGGTCGCCATCCTGTGCGACCGCCGCTTCGGCATCGGGGCCGACGGCCTGCTGCGCGTCGTCCGCTCCGAGCGCATCCCCGAGGGGGCCGCGGCCCTCGCCGAGGACGAGCATGCCGAATGGTTCATGGACTACCGCAACGCCGACGGCTCGAAGGCCGAGATGTGCGGCAACGGGGTGCGCGTGTTCGCCAAGTACCTGCTCGACGCGGGCCTGGCGACCCTCGACGCCGGCTCGACGCTGCCCATCGGCACGCGCGCGGGCGTGCGGGACGTCACGCGCAGCGAGACGGGCTTCCAGGTGGACCTGGGCCGCTGGCGCGCCGAGCCGGGGGAGCCGACGGTGCGCGCCCGCGGGATCGGCGTGGCCAGGCCCGGGCTGGGCATCGACCTCGGCAACCCGCACGTCGTGGTCGCCCTCGCCTCCGAGGACGAGCTCGAGGCGCTGGATCTCACGGCGCGGCCCGTCGTCGAGCCGGTGCCCGAGCGCGGCGCCAACATCGAGTTCGTCGTGCCGCAGGAGCCGCTCGTGAAGGACGGCATCGGGCGCGTGCGCATGCGCGTGTTCGAGCGCGGCGTGGGCGAGACCCTCAGCTGCGGCACGGGCGTCGCGGCGACGGCCCTCGCCGTGCGCGAGTGGGCGGGGCCCACGGCGCCGAGCCATTGGCGCGTGGACGTGCCGGGCGGCACGCTCGCCGTGCGCATGTTCCCCGCCGAGGACGGCGAGCACGTCGCGCTGTCGGGCCCCGCCACGCTCGTCTACACGGGCACGGTCGCGCTCGCCTGACGGGCGGAACGCCCCGCGTCAGACCCCGAGCGTGTCGATCGGCGCCGTCGGGGGATTGCCGTGCCGGCGCACCTTGATCACGCGATAGCCCTTGCCCGTCGCGGTGCGGTGCACGGTGAAGCCGTCGTCGAACGTGGCGGCCAGCCAGCGCTGCAGGGAGTCCGAGCCGAGATCGCGCTTGACCACGAGGTAGGCGTCGCTGCGCTCCGCCAGCCGCGGGATCCACGTCTCCATCAGCTCGTGGAGCATCGACTTGCCGACCCGGATCGGCGGATTCGAGCGGATCGTGCGGAAGGTCACGTCGGAGGGAACATCCGCGGGCGTGACGGCGTTGATGTTCTCGAGGCCGAGCTCCTCGGCGTTGCGCCGCACGAGGTCGAGGGCGCGCTCGTTCACATCCACCGCCCACACGCGGGCGCGGGGCGACAGCGTCGCGAGCGTCAGCGAGATGGGCCCCCATCCGCATCCGAGGTCCAGGAAGTCGCCGCCCGCGGGCGGCTCCGGGGTGCTGTCGAGGAGAACCTTGGTGCCGGTGTCGAGACGTTCGGGACTGAAGACGCCGGCCGCGGTCGTCACCTCGACCTCACGGCCGGCGAGGGGGATGCGGATGCGCCGAAGCTTCTCGGCGCTGGCGGGAGCCTCGCTGAAGTAGTGATCTCCCATAGGCGGCCAGCGTACCGGAGTCGACGGTCCGCCGTAACGCGCAGTTCCTGCGCAGGACACCATCTGCCGCGATCGCGGCGGATCACCTAAGCTGAAGGGCTTGCACGTGCACGAAGACAGGGAGCACATGACGGAATCCACCTCGTCCGAGCCGGACACCACCTCGCGCCGCGACGACGCGACCGAGGACTCGATCGATCCGGTCGAGCGCGTGCTGGCGAGCGTCGATGCGCGCTCGGGGCTGCGCACCTTCGGCGGCGCCCAGGCGCTGCAGGACGACGCGACGGCCTACGGCACATCGGACGGCGAGCAGTGGGATCGCGAGGAGCGCGCCGCGCTGCGCCGCGTCCCGGGGCTGTCGACCGAGCTCGAGGACGTCACCGAGGTCGAGTACCGGCAGCTGCGGCTGGAGAACGTCGTGCTCGTGGGCGTCTACTCCCAGGGCTCGCTCGTCGACGCCGAGAACTCGCTGCGCGAGCTGGCGGCGCTCGCCGAGACCGCCGGCGCCGTCGTGCTCGACGGCGTGCTGCAGCGCCGCCCGCACCCCGACCCCGCGACGTACCTCGGCCGCGGCAAGGCCGAGGAGCTGAGGGACCTCGTGGCGTCCGTCGGCGCCGACACGGTCATCGCCGACACCGAGCTGGCCTCCTCGCAGCGCCGCGCGCTCGAGGACGTCGTCAAGGTGAAGGTGATCGACCGCACCGCCGTGATCCTCGACATCTTCGCGCAGCACGCGAAGACGCGCGAGGGCAAGGCGCAGGTCGAGCTCGCCCAGCTCGAGTACCTGCTGCCGCGCCTGCGCGGCTGGGGTGAGTCGATGAGCCGCCAGGCCGGTGGCCAGGTCGGCGCGGGCGGAGCGGGCATGGGCTCGCGCGGACCGGGTGAGACGAAGATCGAGCTGGATCGGCGTCGCATCCGCACGCGCATGGCGCAGCTGCGCCGCCAGATCCGCGACTTCGCGCCTGCGCGCGATGCCAAGCGCTCCGAGCGCAAGCGCAATACGATCCCGTCGGTGGCGATCGCGGGGTACACGAACGCCGGCAAGTCGAGCCTGCTGAACCGCCTCACGAGCGCCGGCGTGCTCGTCGAGAACGCGCTGTTCGCCACGCTCGATGCGACCGTGCGCCGCACGGAGACGAGCGACGGGCGCGTGTACACGCTCGCCGACACCGTGGGCTTCGTCCGCAACCTGCCGCACCAGCTCGTCGAGGCGTTCCGCTCGACCCTCGAGGAGGTCGCCGACGCCGACGTGCTGCTGCACGTCGTCGACGCGCACCACCCCGATCCCGCCGGGCAGATCGCCACGGTGCGCGACGTGATGGGCGAGGTGGGGGCGCGCGAGGTGCCCGAGATCGTCGTCTTCAACAAGGCCGACCTCGTCGACGACGACACCCGGCTCGTGCTGCACGGTCTCGAGCCGCGCGCGGTGTTCGTCTCGTCCCGCACGGGCGAGGGCATCGACGAGCTGCGTCGCGTCGTCGAGGACGCGCTGCCGCTGCCCGAGGTCGAGCTGCGCGCCGTCGTGCCGTACAGCCGCGGCGAGCTCGTCTCGGCCATCCACGAGACCGGCCAGCTCCTCGAGCGCCGCCACGAGACCGAGGGCACGTTCGTCCACGCGCGCGTCAACGCCCGCCTCGCGGCGGAGCTGGAGCCCTACACGCTCTGACCCCACCCCCGCCGAACCCGCGCTCGTCCGCCGAGCCCGCGCTCGATGCGGCGCGGGCTCGCCGATCGAGGGCGGGTTCGGCGGGGTGTCGTCAGTCCAGCTCGAGCGGCGGGGTGTCCGGGGTGGTGAAGCCGAGCACCTCGCCGAGGAACGCCAGCTCCGCCTCGAAGGCGCGCTGCAGCGTGTCGGCGCGGCGGAAGCCGTGCGACTCGCCCTCGAACAGCAGGTACGCGTGCGGCACGCCGTTGGCCGCGAGCGCGTCGCGCAGCGCCTCCGACTGGCTCGGCGGCACGACGGGATCGTCCGCGCCCTGCAGGATCAGCAGGGGCGTGCGCAGCGTCTCGGGGCGCGACAGCGGCGACCGCGAGACGTACACCTCCTCCGCCTCGGGCAGGGGCCCGACGAGCCCGTCGAGGTAGCGCGCCTCGAAGTCGTGCGTGTCGGCCACCAGCCGGCGCAGATCCGCCACGCCGTAGCGGCTGATGCCCGCGGCGAACGCATCGGTGTCGGCGACCGCGCACAGCACCGTCCAGCCGCCCGCCGATCCGCCCTTGATCGCGATCCGGTCCGCGTCCGCGAGCCCCGCCTCCGCGAGCCCGCGCGCCGCGGCCGCCGTGTCCTGCACGTCGACGACGCCCCAGCCGCCGCGCAGCCGCTCGCGATAGGCCCTGCCGTAGCCCGTGGACCCGCCGTAGTTCACGTCGAGCACGCCGATGCCGCGGCTCGTGAAGTACGCCATGACGATCGAGAGCGTGCCCGAGACGTGGGTGGTGGGACCGCCGTGCACCAGCACGAGGTAGGGCGGCAGCTCGCCCTCGGGTGCGTCGAACTCGGGGCTCGTCGGCGGGTAGTCGAACGCGTGCACGGGACCGTTCGGACCGGGGCAGGTGATGGCGCGCGAGACCGGCAGCCAGGCGGGGTCGAGGTCGCCGACGGGCACGCCGCCCCGCACCGGCTCGATCGTGTGCGCGTCGACGTCGAGCAGCCACAGGCCGCCCGGCACGCGCGCGCCGGCGCCGGTCAGCAGCACGCGCTGGCCCCGCACGTCGCGCACGAGCACGCCGCCCGTGAGGGGCGTGTCGAGGGCGTCCTCGGCGCCGCACGTGGGATCGATCACGACGAGCTGATCCGATCCGTTCGTCTGCACCGCGAGGATCCGGCCGTCGGTCGTGGTCGCGTACCAGCGCGCGCCGAGGTTCCACAGGGGCCCGCCCGTGTCGGCGTCGACCGTCATGATCGGCTCGGGCCCGACCGCCGACAGGCCGTCGACGCGCGCCCAGTGCAGGTTCCAGCGCGCATCCTGCCCCGGGTGCGGGATGTCGGCGAGGAACATCAGCTCGTCGTCGCCCGTCCACTCGGGCTGCAGCGCCGAGACGGTGCCCGCCGCGGTGCGCCCGCCGGCGATCACCACGTGCTCGGTCACGCGGCCGCGCTCGTCGAGGCGGCCGACGCGCAGCTCGGCGGCGTCCCACGGCATGTCGGGATGGTCCCACGCGATCCACGCGATCCGATCGCCGCGCGGGGCCGGATAGGCGAGGAAGTCGCTGCCCGCCACGACGCTCGCGACGGCGGCCGCGTCGTGCGCGGCCGACCCGTCGAGGGGGATGCGCACGATGTCGCGCGCGGGCACCGGGGCGCCGGTGCGCGTCTCGCGCACGGCCCACAGCGCGCCCTCGGCGAGGGTGAGGTCGCCGAAGCACATGCCGCCGTCCGCCGGGGTGAGCGGCTCGGGATCCGTGCCCGGCGCGAACCTGTAGACGCGCTGGTCGGCGTGCTCGACGAAGTAGGCGACGCCGTCGTCGCCGGCGGTCCACGCACCGCCGCCGTACTCGTGCACGCGGGAGCGCACGCTCCAGGGGGCGGGCAGCAGCACCTCGGGCTCGCGGCCGGCCTCGCCGCGCATCAGGGCCGTGCGGCCGCGCTCGGCCGGCAGGCCCTCGCTCCACCAGACCTCGTCGCCCACGAAGCGCGCGCCGTCCACGCGCAGCGATCCGCCGGCCACGTCGGCCGCGGTGATCGGCGATCGCCACGTGCCGTAGGGCGCGATCGTGCGGGCGGGGGCGGTCGCTTCGGAGGCCATGCCACCCACCGTAGGCGAGACGGCGGCGGGCCGCAGGGCGCCCGCCGGTGCGGATCAGACGGCGCGCAGCACGGCGACGACCTTGCCCAGCACGGTCGCCTCGTCGCCGAGGATCGGCTCGAACGCCGAGTTGCGCGGCAGCAGCCACGTGTGGCCGTCGCGCTGGCGGAAGGCCTTCACGGTGGCTTCGCCGTCGAGCATCGCCGCGACGATGTCGCCGTTCTCGGCGTTGTTCTGCGCGCGCACGACCACCCAGTCGCCGTGGCAGATCGCGGCGTCGATCATCGAGTCGCCGTTGACCTTGAGCATGAACAGCTCGCCCTTGCCCACGAGCTGGCGGGGCAGGGGGAAGATCTCCTCGACCTGCTGCTCCGCCGTGATCGGCACGCCCGCGGCGATGTTCCCGACGAGCGGCACCATCGCCGCGTCGCCGACGGCGGGCGCCGTGTCGGCCGGGTTCTCGCCCGACAGACCGGGCAGGTCGATGAGCACCTCCATGGCGCGCGTCTTGCCGGGGTCGCGGCGCAGGTAGCCGCTGAGCTCGAGCTGGCCGAGCTGGTGCGTCACGCTCGAGAGCGACTTCAGCCCGACGGCGTCGCCGATCTCGCGCATGCTCGGCGGGTAGCCGTGGCGCTGGATCGAGCGCTGGATGACCTCGAGGATGGCCATCTGCTTCTCGCTGAGGTTCCGGCGACGCCGCGTGCGGGGCTTGTCGTCGGTGCCGGCGATGTCGGCCGCGGCGTCGCTCATCTGTGCTCCTCGTTCGGATGTCGGAGGTCCGTGATTACGTGACCCTCGACCTCGAAGGTAGCCGATTCGTCGGGGTCTTCGGGAGATTTGTTCGAGCGTGTCCCGGCGGATCCGATGTCGGATGTCGGAGATAGCGTTGACATGTTCGAACCGTCGAACGTATATTCGGTACAGAGCTTCGCATCCGGCCTCCCGGCCGAGCGTCGGATGCGAAGCCGCCCAGACAGAAGGAGCACGACATGAGCACCGCCATCCTCACGGCAGCGGCAGCCCCCTCCGCGCCCCGCACCCGGCTGCGCCTCACGGTGCGCGGCCGCCGCGTGCTGGCGGCGCTGGCGGCCGCCCCGGTCGTCGCGGGTCTCGCGGCGGCCGTGCTCGGCGGCGGCGCGGCCCTGGCATCGGGCGAGGCGGGCGCCGACGCCTCGGCGTTCCACCTCGTCACGGTCACCGCGGGCGATTCGCTGTGGAGCATCGCGCAGGACGTGGCGCCCGGTCACGACCCGCGCGACGTGGTGTACGAGCTGAAGCGGCTCAACAACCTCGCCGGCGGGCTCGTGAGCCCCGGCCAGCAGATCGCGGTTCCCGCGGGCTACGCCGACTGAGCGGGGGCCGGGGCGGCATCGTCGTCCTCGCGATGACGGGCACGGCGATCGTCCGGCATCGAGGGGCCGCTCGGATCTAACATGGAGGGCGTGACCTCCGACCCGGCGAATACCTCGATCGCTCCCGCGATCACCCTCGACGACCTGCCGCTCCGCGCCGACCTGCGCGGGCAGACGCCCTACGGGGCGCCGCAGATGGCGGTTCCGGTCGCGCTGAACGTCAACGAGAACACGCATCCGGTGCCCGACGATGTCGCCGACGACATCGCCGACGCCGTCTCGCGCGCCCTGCGCGACGTGAACCGCTACCCCGACCGCGAGTTCACCCAGCTGCGCGAGGGATTCGCCGACTACCTCGGCCACGGACTCGTGCCCGAGCAGCTCTGGGCGGCCAACGGCTCGAACGAGGTGCTCCAGCAGGCGCTGCAGGCCTTCGGCGGGCCGGGGCGCTCGGCCTTCGGCTTCGCACCCACCTACTCGATGTATGGGCTGCTGGCCCGCGGCGTCGGCTCCGACTGGGTGACGGGCGAGCGCGGCCCGCGCTTCGAGATCGATCCCGAGGACGCGGCCCGTCAGGTCGCCGACGCGCGGCCCGACGTCGTCTTCCTCTGCGCGCCCAACAACCCCACGGGCACGCCGCTGTCGCTCGACGTCGTCGAGGCGGTCTACGACGCCACCGACGGGATCGTCATCGTCGACGAGGCGTACCGCGAGTTCGCGCCGCGCGAGGAGCCGTCGGCCCTGAGCCTGCTGGAGGGGCGCCCGCGCCTGGCCGTCTCGCGCACCATGAGCAAGGCGTTCGCCTTCGCCGGCGCGCGCGTCGGCTACCTCGCCGCCGATCCCGCCTTCATCGACGCGCTGCGTCTCGTCCGGCTGCCCTACCACCTGTCCGCCCTCACGCAGGCGGCGGCCTCCGCGGCCCTGCGCCACGCCGACACGATGCTGCGCACGGTCGACGAGATCGTCGAGCAGCGCGACCGCATGTCGGCCACGCTCGAGGCGCTCGGCTACACCGTCTACCCGTCGTGGGCGAACTTCGTCCTGTTCGGCGGGGTGACCGATCCCTCGCGCACCTGGTCGGCGCTGCGCGACCGCGGCATCCTCGTGCGCGACATCGGCATCCCCGGCCACCTGCGCGTCACGGCGGGCACGGAGGACGAGACGACGGCGTTCCTCGAGGCGCTCGCGGAGATCGGCAACTGAGCCGGGATCCCGCCCCGCGCAATAGACTCGAGGGTATGACCGCAGCCCGCACCGCCCGCCGCAGCCGCTCGACGAGCGAGTCGTCCGTCGAGCTCGAACTGGACCTCGACGGCACCGGCGCGAGCAGCATCGACACGAGCGTGCCGTTCTTCGACCACATGCTCACGGCGTTCGCGAAGCACTCGCTGACCGACCTCACGGTGAAGGCGAGCGGCGACACGCACATCGACGCGCACCACACCGCCGAGGACGTCGCGATCGTGCTGGGGCAGGCGATCCGCGAGGCGCTCGGCGACAAGTCGGGCATCTCGCGCTACGGCGACGCGCTCGTGCCGCTCGACGAGGCGCTCGCGCAGGCCGTCGTCGACATCTCCGGGCGGCCCTACCTCGTCCACACCGGCGAGCCGGCCGGATTCGAGCAGCACCTCATCGGCGGGCACTTCACGGGATCGCTCGTGCGCCACACCTTCGAGGCGATCGCGTTCAACGCCGGCCTCACCGTGCACGTGCGCGTGCTGGGCGGCCGCGACCCGCATCACATCGCCGAGGCGGAGTTCAAGGCGCTCGCGCGCGCGTTCCGCCAGGCCAAGGCCCTCGACCCGCTCGTGACGGGCGTGCCGTCCACGAAGGGCGCGCTGTGACCGACGCGGCTTCCGCCGGCCAGGAGCGGCCGCTCGTCGCGGTCCTGGACTACGGATCGGGCAACGTCCACTCCGCCGTCAAGGCCCTGCAGGCGGCCGGCGCCGACGCGCGCCTGACGAACGACCGCGGGCTCGTGCGCGATGCCGACGGCCTGCTCGTGCCCGGCGTGGGCGCGTTCCGCGCCGTCATGGAGCAGTTGAACGCCATCCGCGGCGGCGAGCTGATCGAGCGCCGGCTGGCGGGCGGCCGGCCCGTCATGGGCATCTGCGTGGGCATGCAGATCCTCTTCGAGCGCGGGATCGAGCGCGGCGCCGACACCGAGGGCCTCGGGGAGTGGCCCGGCGTCGTCCGCGAGCTCGATGCGCCCGTCGTTCCCCACATGGGCTGGAACACCGTCGAGGCGCCCGAGAGCTCCGTGCTGTTCCGCGGCATCGGCGAGGAGCGGTTCTACTTCGTGCACTCGTACGCCGCGCAGGAGTGGACGCTCGACGTGCAGCCCCCGTTCCCCGAGCCCGCCGTCACGTGGGCCGCGCACGGCGGGCGGTTCATCGCCGCCGTCGAGAACGGCCCGCTCTCGGCCACCCAGTTCCACCCCGAGAAGTCGGGCGAGGCCGGCATCCGCCTGCTCGCGAACTGGGTCGGATCGCTGCGCGGCTGATCCCGCGCGCGGTCCCGATCCGCGCCCTCCCCGGGCATCCGCGCCGGAGTTCGCGCTCGATTGGATCGATCGGCCCGGCGCGCGTACCCTCAGACATCGTGCGTTCCGGCGGTAGCGTCCCGCCCGCACAGGGAGATATGAACGATTTCGCGTCCACACCCGGACTGATCCTGCTGCCCGCCGTCGACGTGGCCGGTGGCAAGGCCGTGCGCCTCACCCAGGGCGAGGCCGGAACCGAGACGAGCTACGGCGACCCCATCGAGGCCGCGGAGCAGTGGGCCGCGCAGGGCGCCGAGTGGATCCACCTCGTCGACCTCGACGCCGCCTTCGGGCGCGGCAGCAACACCGCCGTGCTGCGCAAGGTGCTCAAGCACGTCAAGGGCGTCAACATCGAGCTCTCCGGCGGCATCCGCGACGACGCCTCGCTCGAGGCGGCGCTCGAGAGCGGCGCGCACCGCATCAACCTCGGCACGGCCGCGCTCGAGAACCCCGAGTGGACCGCGTCGATCATCGGCCGCTACGGCGAGGCCGTGGCCGTCGGGCTCGACGTGCGCGGGACCACGCTGGCCGCCCGCGGCTGGACGCAGGAGGGCGGGGACCTCTGGGAGGTGCTCGACCGCCTCGAGGACGCCGGCTGCGCGCGCTACGTCGTGACCGACGTGACGAAGGACGGCACCCTCAGGGGCCCGAACCTGGAGCTGCTGCGCGAGGTCGCCTCGCGGACGGACAAGCCCGTCATCGCCTCCGGCGGCGTCTCGAGCCTCGACGACATCGCCGCGCTGCGCGGTCTCGTGCCCGAGGGCGTCGAGGGCGCGATCGTGGGCAAGGCGCTCTACGCCGGCGCGTTCACGCTCGCCGAGGCGCTCGACGTCGCCACCGACTGAGATCGTGCACGACCACGGCGGCGCGCAGGGCGGAACGGGGGATCCGTCGCGCGCCGACTCCGCCGGCGTTCCGTGGGAGGGCCGCACGTTCCGCGCGAACCCGGCCGCCGGGGACGACGGATCGGCCGACCCGCGTCTGTGGGAGGCGCTGACGCGCTTCCGCGACGGCTCGGGCGATCCCGTCGCGGTCGTCGACGCGCTGCGCGAGGCGCGCGTGCTCGTGCCGCTCGTGGCCGAGAAGGGCGACGAGGGCGTAGGCGCGCACGGGCTCGCGGTGGACAAGACGCAGGAGCTGTCGATCGTCACGGTCGCGGCCCCCGACGGCCGCAGCGTGCAGCCGGTCTTCTCGAGCGTCGACACGATGCGCCGGTGGGACGCGAAGGCACGCCCGATCCCCGTCGCCGGCACGCGCGCCGCGCTCGCGGCGGCGGGGGAGCAGACCGACCTCGTCGTGATCGATCCCGCCGCCGACACCGAGTTCGTCGTGCGCCGGCCGGCCGTGTGGGCGATCGCGCAGTCGCAGCCGTGGGAGCCGGCGTGGACGAGCCCCGAGGTCTACCGGGGCCTGCAGGAGTCGATCGGCCAGGAGCTGGCCGTGCTCGACCTCGCCGTCGAGCCGGGCGACCCGGCCGCGCGCCTGCGCGGCCCCGAGCTCGTCGTGCGCCTCACGCTCGTCGAGGGCCTGGAGCGTACCGAGCTCGACGCCGTGCTGCAGCGCCTCGCCCGGCGCTGGGCGGCGGACGACCGCATCGCGGTGCTCGTCGACAGCCTCCAGGTGAAGCTCGCGCGAGGACTTTCCTGACCGGTTGCACCGACAGGTCGAACCCGATCGGGTGCTGAACTTCAGCGGCGACGCCGCGGAGATGACGCGACCACCGCAACCGATCGGTCGCTCACCACGGCGCAACCGGTCACTGTGCGAGCGAAGCGTACGGCCCGAAGTACCGCGCCCCGCGGATGCGGCGGTTGCGCGTGACCATGACG
>NZ_JBSFPT010000022.1:0-43795 GCF_053588335.1 Microbacterium sp. NPDC003461
AGATGTGGCCGCACGCTCGCTTCGCTCGCACAGTGATCGGTGGGAGCGCCCATCGGTTGCTGAACGGAGCGGCCGGAGGCCGCGGAGATGAAGCGACCACCGCAAACATCATGGAGTTGCTGAGGTCGCTTCAGCTTCGTTCGCTTCGCCCACTTCGTTCAGCAACCGTGGGGTTGCACCGTTCGGGTTGCGCGGGTCGCATGCGGGGGTTTCCAGGGTGCTCGCCTAGCCTTTACGCGTGCTGCACTCCTCCGAGAACCCCCTCGTCGGCGTCGTCATGGGCTCCGACTCCGACTGGCGCGTGATGGCCGATGCCTCGCAGGCGCTGACGGAGTTCGGCATCGCGCACGAGGTGGAGGTCGTCTCGGCGCACCGCACCCCCGACAAGCTCATGGAGTACGGGCGCCAGGCGCGCGACCGCGGGCTGCGCGCGATCATCGCGGGAGCCGGGGGAGCGGCGCACCTGCCCGGCATGCTCGCCTCGCTCACGGCGCTGCCGGTCATCGGCGTGCCCGTGCAGCTGAAGACGCTCGAGGGCCTGGACTCGCTGCTCTCGATCGTGCAGATGCCCGCGGGCATCCCGGTCGCGACCGTGTCGATCAACGGCGCGCGCAACGCCGGCCTGCTCGCCGCGCGCATCCTCGGCGCCTCCGACGCCGCGATCGGCGACCGGGTCGAGGCGTACGCGCGCGAACTGGAGGCACAGGTGGGCGAGAAGAACGACCGCCTCAAGGCATCGCTGAGGGACGCCGAGTGAGCGTCGCGAGCCCGGCGCGCTCCCGCGCGTCCGCGCCCACCCTGACGTCGCGCTCGGCCGGCGTGCTCAACGGCCGGCCCCTGCGGTACCCCGATTCGGCGTCGCCGCGGGTGATGACGCGGCGCGGATGGTGGCTCGTGATCCTCGGATGGCTCATCCCCGGATCGGCCCAGGTGCTCGCAGGCAATCGCCGCCTCGGCCGGTTCGCCCTCGGCACCACGCTGCTGCTGTGGACGCTCGCCGTGGTCCTGATCCTCGGCATGCTGCTGTGGCCGGCCGGCACGATCACGATCGCGCTCTTCCCGATCTCGATGGTCGTCGCCGGCGTGCTCGTCGTCGCGTACGGCGTGCTCTGGATCGTGCTCGGGATCGACACCCTGCGTCTCGTGCGCCTCGTGAAGACCTCGAACCCCTCGCGGTTCCTCATCGCGCTGCTCTCGGTCGTGCTCATGGTCGTCACCGGCGGCGGCGTCGCCTTCGCCGCACCCCGCCTGTTCTCGGGTGCCAACCTCGGCAGCATCCTGCCCACCGGCTTCCCCGTGGCCCCGGTCGACGGGTACTACAACATCCTGCTGCTCGGCGCCGACTCGGGCGAGGGCCGCGACTCGATGCGGTTCGACAGCATCTCGGTCGTGTCGATCAATGCCGACACGGGCGCCGTGACGATAACGGGCATCCCGCGCGACATGCCGAACGTGCCGTTCTCCGAGGACAGCCCGATGCGCGAGCTGTACCCCAACGGTTTCGAGGGGCGGTATGACCCGTCGTGCGGCTGGAACAACCACATCAACAACCTCACGAACGCCGTCGAGTACTGCAGCGAGGACCGCGGGGAGGGTCTCTATCCGGGGCTCGATCCCACGTACTCGCGGCCGGCCATCGAGGCGACGAAGGACGCGGCCGAGGGCATCCTGGGCCTGCAGATCCAGTTCCACGTCTTCATCGACATGAACGGCTTCGCCCGCCTGATCGACGCGCTCGGCGGCGTCGACATCGAGGTGACCGAGCGCCTGCCCAAGGGCGGCGGGCCCGCGTACGACGGGCAGCCCGCCGAGGACTGGGCCATCGGGTGGATCGAGCCGGGAACGCAGCACATGGACGGCGACACGGCCCAGTGGTACGCGCGCTCGCGCTACACGACCAACGACTGGGACCGCATGGAGCGCCAGCGCCAGCTGCAGCAGGCGATCCTCGACCAGTTCACGCCCGAGACCGTGCTGACCCGCTTCCAGGACATCCTCAACGCCGGCGACGCCCTCGTGCAGACCGACATCCCGCAGAGCATGACGGGCGCGTTCATCGAACTCGGCACGAAGGCGCGGTCGCAGCCGTTCGCGTCGATCGAGCTGACGCCGGCGAACGGGGTGGATCCCGAGCAGCCGGACTACGGGCAGATCCGGGAGATGGTGCACGCCGCGCTCTATCCGCCCACGCCGACGCCTACCCCCGAGCCGTAGCGGCCCGCGCCGCGCAGGCGCGCGCTCAGGAGGATCCGAGAGCACGACAGTACGCTCATGACATGTCCGTGAGCCTGCGCGTCGTCCTGGATCAGCTCGTCTCGCCGACCGGCGACGACCTGGCGACGGCGTCCCGCGAGCTCGCCAGGGCGCTCGTCGCCGCCGCGCCGCTCGGCTGCCGGGTCGAGGCCATCGCGCCCGCGGGGGAGCCCATCGGCATCGCGGGTCTGAGTCACGAGCAGCGGCTGCGCCTGAATCGCGGCCGGCTGGCGGCGGCCTGGCGCTTCGGCGTGGCATCGGGCGTGGGCGGCGGCCTCATCCACTCGCCCACGCTGATGGCCCCGCTCGTGCGGCACGACCGCGTGAACGAGGGCGACCAGACCGTGGTCACCGTGTGGGATCTCGCGCCGTGGGAGGCGCCCTCCGAGCTGCCGCGCGCCGAGGCGGACTGGCAGCGCGCCATGCTGCGCCGGGCGATGCGGCACGCCGACGCCATCGTCGTCCCCACGCACGCGATCGCCGAGAGGCTGTCGGAATGGGTGGACCTCGGCGAGCGGATCCGCGTGATCCCGGGTGCGGTGCTCGACGGCTTCGCCGAGCCCAGCGACGCGGACGCCCGCCGACGCGACCTCCGGCTCCCCGCCGAGTACGTGGCGACATCGGGCGGGATCGGCGATTCCGACGGCCTCGCCGCGGCGATGCGGGCCGTCGCGGCCACCGATCTGGACGTGGTTGTCATCGGCGTGCCCGAGGGGGCCGAGCCGGCCGTCGCCGACCTCGCCTCGGCGGCCGGCCTGCCCGAGCGGCGGGTGCACGCGCGCGGGCACCTGGACCGGGGCGACCGCGCCGCGGTGATCGGGGGAGCCCGGGCCTTCCTCGCCCCCGCGACGCGCAGCGCCTGGCCGTGGCGCGCCACCGAGGCGATGGCGCTGGGCACCCCGCTCGTGGCCGTGGACTCGCCCGTGCACCGCGAGGTGATCTACGACGGCGGTCTCTTCGTCCCCGCCGACCACCTGGCCGAGGCGCTGCGCACGGTGATCGACGGTGGCGGCCGGCGGCTGTCGGTGCTCGGCAGGGACCGCGCGCGGGCGTTCACCTGGATGGGCGCGGCCGAGAAGGTCTGGCAGCTGCACGCGGATCTGTGACGCGCGCTGCGCCGAGCGGGCGTTCAGCGTGCGGAAGCTAGGATCATCCGTGGCCTATTCCCGACCGATGTGGGGCGCACCCGAGTGACAAGCGTTGATCTGAGCGAGTTCGAGGTCCCCGGCACCAGCCGCGGGTTGCTCGATGTCATCCGGTGGCGGTACCTGCTCAAGCTGCTCGTGCGCACGGGAGTGACCACCCGCTATCGCAACTCCGTGCTCGGCTGGACGTGGTCCTATGTGCGCCCCGCCGCGCAGTTCCTCGTGTTCTGGCTGGTCATGGGCGTGTTCATGCGGCTGGAGCACGGCGTGCCCAACTACGCCGTCTACCTCATGAGCGGCATCATCGGGATCAACCTCTTCAGCGAGGCGTTCGGCAACTCCACGCGCTCGATCGTGGGCAACGCGCCGCTCGTGCGCAAGGTGTATCTGCCGCGCCAGCTCTTCGCCGTATCCGCCGTCTTCGTGGCGTTCGTGCACTTCCTGCCGCAGCTGGGCCTGCTGCTCGTCGTGTGCCTGTTCCTCGGCTGGGTCATGCACATCACACTGTGGAGCGTGCTCGCGGTGCTCGCCGCCGTGCTCATCCTCATGATGACGGCCTTCGGCCTGGGGCTGCTGTTCGGCGCCGTCAACGTGCGCTTCCGCGATGCCGAGAACATCGTCGAGCTCCTGCTCATGCTCGTCACGTGGGCCTCGCCGGTGCTGTACGCGTGGACCATGGTGCGCGACGTGTTCCCCGCGTGGCTGACGCAGATCTACCTGCTCAACCCCATCACCACGGCCGTCGAGCTGCTGCACGTCGCCTTCTGGGCTCCCGTCTCGAGCGACAAGTTCGCCGGCAGCGGCTACGAGCTCAACCCCGATCTGGGCTGGCAGACGGGCACGGCGCTCCTCATCGCGCTCGTCACGATCCTCGTCGGGCAGCTCGTCTTCCGACGCCTCGAGGGAAGGTTCGCGCAAGACCTATGAGCACCGCACCGCAGGGCACCCGGCCGCAGGCAGGAGCGCCGGCCAAGCCGAGCATCATCATCGACAACGTCCGCAAGTCGTTCACGCTCCACCACGGGCACTCGCTCAAGGACGTCGTCGTCAGCTGGATCCGCCGGCGCAAGACGTCGTCCACGTTCGAGGCGCTCAAGGGGATCGACGTCACGATCGACGAGGGCGACTCCGTCGCGATCCTCGGCTACAACGGCTCGGGCAAGTCCACGCTGCTCAAGCTGCTCTCGGGCGTCATGGCGCCCGACGGCGGACGGGTGCTCACGCGCGGCCGGGTGGCGGGGCTCATCGAGGTGGGCGCCGGCTTCCACCCCGAGCTGACCGGGCGCGAGAACGTGTTCCTCAACGCGGCGATCCTCGGCATGAAGCAGCACGAGATCGAGGAGCGCTACGAGCGGATCGTGCAGTTCGCCGAGATCGGCGAGTTCATCGACCAGGAGGTCAAGCACTACTCGTCGGGCATGTTCATGCGCCTGGCGTTCAGCGTGGCCATCCACGTCGACGTCGACATCCTGCTCGTCGACGAGATCCTCTCGGTCGGCGATGCGCCCTTCCGTGAGAAGTGCCGTCGCAAGTTCGACGAGCTCATCGCGGCGGGCAAGACGCTCGTGATCGTGAGCCACGACATGGAGATGGTGCGCGAGCTGTGCAACCGCGGCGTCGTCATACGGAAGGGCGAGCTGATGTTCGACGGGCCCGTCGAGCAGGCGATCGACGCGATGAACCAGGGCTGACGCGCCGATGATCGAATGGGTGCAGGCGCTGCCGGCGCTGGCACTCGCGCTGCTCGTGGTCTTCGCGCCCGGGCTCGCGATGGCGTGGGCGCTGGCGCTGCGCGGTGCGGCGATGGTCGCCGCCGCTCCGGCGCTCACCGTCGGCCTCGGCGCCGGCCTGGCCGTGCTGTTCGGTTTCGTGGGCATCGGGTGGACGCCGCTCTCGGCCGTGATCGGATTCGTCCTCGCCGTCGCGCTGTTCTGGGTGCTGCGGCGCGCGCTCGGCCTCCCGCCGTTGCGTACGGAAGCCGAGGGAGCACGCTGGCCGCTCGCGGCAGGCGTCTTCGCCGGCGCCGCCATCCTGCTCTGGCAGCTCGCCTCGTACATCGGCGCCCCCGACGCCATCTCCCAGACGAACGACGCCGTCTTCCACCTGAATGCCATGCGCTACGCCGTCGACACCGGCAACGCATCGTCGCTGCTGCTCAGCGGCGTGCAGGGCGCTTCGGGTTTCTACCCCGCGGCCTGGCACGGGGTCGTCTCGCTGGTCACGCAGCTGGGCGTGGAGATGACCGTCGCCGTGAATATGGTCGCGCTGGCCTTCTCGTGTGCGGTGTGGCCGCTCGGGTGCGCGTGGCTCGTGCAGGTGACGCTGAGATCGCGCGCCATCGCCGGCGTCGCCGGCATCGTCTCGGCGGGGTTCGCGACCTTCCCGCTCCTGCTCCTGCAGTGGGGCGTGCTCTACCCCCTGCACGCCTCGATGGCGCTGCTTCCGGCCGCGATCGCGGTGTGGATCAGCACAGCGGAATGGCGGCGCATTCGCGAGGGCACCACGGCGGGACGCCTGGGGAGCGGCCTGCGGATGCTCGGGCTGCTCGGCCTTTCGGCAGCGGCCATCGCACTCGCGCAGCCCGCGACGCTCCTGCCGCTCTTCGCCGCGGTCCTGCTGTTCGCCATCGGTCGCGTCGCGACCGGATGGCGGATCGCGACTGCCCGCGCGCGGACCGCGGGTGCCGCCCTCGTCCTCGTCGGCGCCGCGGCCATCGTCGCGGCGTGGCTCGTGCTCGGGGCCCTTCCCAGTTCGGGTCATTGGCCGGCGACGCTGGGAAGAGCCGAGGCGGCGTGGCAGGTGGCGACACAATCGCTTGTCGGCGCACCGGCGCGGATCGGTCTGGCCGTGGCGGTCGTCGCCGGTCTGGTCCGTGCGATCCTTCGTCGAGACGCCCGCTGGCTCGTCGCACTGTGGGTCCTTTCCGGAGCGCTGTACGTCGCCGCCATCGCGCTGCATCAGCCGGCGCTGCGAGCGCTTCTCGTCGGGGCCTGGTATGAGGACCCGTATCGGCTGGCGGCGCTCACGGCGGTGGCGAGCGTGCCTCTCGCCGCGCTCGGCATCGATGGCGTCGTGCGTGCGGCGCTGGGTCTCCTGCCCGCGCTGCGTCGGATCGCGACGCCGCTCGTGGCGGCATCGTCGCTGCTCGTCGTTCTGGCGACCGTCCTGGTCGTTCCCCCCGTCTTCATGAATGTCGTCTTCGACGGGCCGGACGTCCGCCCGAATCCGTACCGCGCGGAGGAAGCCAACTACCTCGAGGACGACGAGCGTGAGCTGATCGAGAAGCTGCCGGAGCTCGTGCCCGCCGACTCG
This sequence comes from Microbacterium sp. NPDC003461, assembly GCF_053588335.1. Classification (NCBI taxonomy): domain Bacteria; kingdom Bacillati; phylum Actinomycetota; class Actinomycetes; order Micrococcales; family Microbacteriaceae; genus Microbacterium; species Microbacterium sp. NPDC003461. The sequence goes on from NZ_JBSFPT010000022.1 coordinate 6,711, forward strand.
ACCATCGTGGGGAATCCCGGGACGGGCACCGGCTTCGGATATGCCCTCACCGGGATGGACGTGATTCCGCGCAGCTGGCAGCTTTCCCCCGACCTACAGGACGTGCTGGGATCGCGACTGCCCGACGTGGCAGAGGATCCGGATGTCTGCGATGTGATCGAGCAGCGTGGAATCGACTACGTCCTCGACTTCGGGCCGGGCGAGCCGTACCCGGGGCGGTGGGTGCTCGAGGGGTTCACGGGGTTCGAGGGGCACGACGGATTCGAGCTGGTCGCAGAGGAAGGCGACGTCTCGCTGTGGGAGATCACGGCGTGCGATTGAGACCGCGCACGACGCCGCCACCGGGGCGTCGTGCCGGGACGCCTAAGATGGTGGACATGGCGGCATCGCGATCGAAGACGTTGATCGTGGTGCCCGCCTACAACGAATCGGACGCGGTCGGCGACGTGGTGCGCGCGGTCCGCGCGGTCGCGCCCGAGGCGGATTGCCTCGTCGTCGACGATGCCTCGAAGGATGACACCGCAGCGGTGGCTGCGGCCGCGGGAGCCCGCGTGATGCGACTGCCGGTCAACCTGGGCGTGGGCGGCGCGATGCGTGCGGGGTTCCGCTGGGCGTGCGCACGGGGATACGACGTGGTGGTCCAGGTCGACGGCGACGGGCAGCATCCTGCCGAGGAGGTCCCTCACCTCATCGCGGGGCTCGACGAGGCGGACATCGTCATCGGAGCGAGGTTCGCCGGCGCGGCGGGCGCCGGCGCGCGCGGTCCGCGTCGCGCCGCCATGTGGGTGCTCGCGCGGACTCTCAGCCGCATCACACGGACGAGACTGACCGACACGACGAGCGGTTTCAAGGCGGCCGGCCCGCGCGCGGTTCGTCTGTTCGCGCAGACCTACCCCGCCGAGTATCTCGGCGACACGATCGAGGCTCTGGTCATGGCCTCCCGCGCGGGCCTGACGATCCGGCAGCGTCCCGTGGCGATGCGCGAGCGGCAGGGAGGATCGCCGTCGCAGAACCCTGTGCGCGCCTCCGTCCACCTGATGAGATCCTGTCTCGCCCTGTGCATCGCGCTCACGAAGCCACGCGTCGTGGTCGGGCCCACCTGGTCCTTCGCCGATGGGATGTCCGTGCGATGAGCGCCACCCTCTACGCCTTCGGCATCCTCGCGGCAGTCGCCGTGCTGGTGGTGATGTTCGTGCTGCTGCGGCGGGGGACGCTTCGCGAGCGGCACGCCGTGTGGTGGTTCCTGGCGGGTCTGTTGGCGCTCGTCATCGCGGTGTTTCCGGATCTGCTGATCTGGGCGGCGCGGATCGTCGGCGTCGAGGTGCCCGCGAACCTCGTCTTCTTCGTCGCGATCGCCATTCTCGTCGTGCTGAGTCTGCAGCACTCGGCGGAGCTCACGAAGGCGGAGGACCGCATCCGCACGCTCACGGAGCATGTCGCCATGCTTGATCTGCGGATGCGCGACCTCGAGGCGAAGAAGGAACGGGAGTGGCGTGACGGCGAGGAGTGAGGGCCGGCCGCGCATCGTCCTCGCCACGCGACTGTTCGAGCCCGAGGTGAGCGCGGGTGCGTTCCGGCTCGGGGCGCTCGTGCGCGGGCTCGTTTCACGGGGTGCGGCGGTCGACGTGGCGACGACCCGGCCGCCCGTCACCATCCGCCACCGGCAGATCGGCATCGTCGGCGCTCGCCTACGCCGGTGGCCGGTGCTGCGCGACGCGGGGGGAAACGTCCGGGGTTACATCCAGTACCTCAGCTTCGATGCGCCCCTGCTGCTGCGTCTTATCATCCGTCGCGCCGACGCGTTTGTGGCGGAGGCGCCGCCCACCACGGGCCTTGTCACCGCGTTCGTGGCATGGTTGCGTCGACGGCCCTTCGCCTACTACGCCGCAGACGTCTGGACGGACGGTGTCGTGTCCATGGGTGCTCCCGCCGCCGTGGTCTCCATCATGCGGTGGATGGAGCGCCGGGTCCTGCGCGCGGCGGCGGTGATCCTCTCCGTCTCGCCGGAGGTGACGGATCGCCTCGTGGCGATCGGCGCCGATCGCGGGCGCGTCGCGACGATCGGCAACGGGATCGACACGGCGGTATTCTCGCCCGAGGTGGCGCCGGAGACGCCGGGCCGCCCCTACTTCGTCTACACCGGCACGATGTCGGAGTGGCAGCAGCCCGACGTGTTCGTGAAGGCCTTCGCCCGCATCGCGGGCGACCATCCCGACCTGGATCTGCGGTTCTTCGGGCAGGGGGCGCTGCAGGACGACCTGCGCGCGCTCGCGGATCGGCTCGCCCCTGGCCGCGTGCATTTCGGCGGCGTCGTGCCGCCCGAGAGCTCGGCGGCCTGGATCCGCGGCGCGGTGGCGGCGCTCGTGAGCATCGTGCCGGGCAGAGGGTACGACTTCGCGCGACCCACGAAGACCTACGCCGCGGCGGCCGTGGGCACGCCGGTGCTGTTCGCGGGAGCGGAGACGGGGCGCGAACTCGTGGCGGGCGCCGGCCTCGGCGAAGCCGCCGAGTTCGACGAGGACGCCGTCGCGGAGGCGATGCGCCGCCTCATCGCGCAGTACGGCGATGGTGCGTCCGAGGAGCGGCGCGGTGCTCGGGTCGAGTGGGCACGAGAGAAGGTGTCGCTGATGGCGGCGGGACAACGCGCCGCCGAGGCTGTGATGGGCATGATCCCAGGTGGATCGGAGAGGATCGACGCGTGACTGCTCAAGACGTGCGTATCGTCGACTCGGCGGATGTCGCCGACGACGCCGAGATCGGGGCGGGCAGCTCGGTCTGGCACCTGGCGCAGGTGCGCGAAGGAGCGCGGCTCGGCCGCAACTGCATCGTGGGTCGCGGCGCGTACATCGGCACCGGCGTCGAGATGGGCGACGACTGCAAGGTGCAGAACTACGCGCTCGTGTACGAGCCGGCGCGGCTCGCGCAGGGCGTGTTCATCGGTCCGGCCGTGGTCCTGACGAACGACACGTACCCGCGCGCGATCAACCCGGACGGCTCGCAGAAGTCGGCGCACGACTGGGAGCCCGTCGGCGTCACCGTCGAGCGCGGAGCGTCGATCGGTGCCAGGGCCACATGCGTGGCGCCCGTGACGATCGGGGAGTGGGCGACGGTCGCCGCCGGCGCGGTCGTCGTCAAGGACGTCCCCGCCTTCGCGCTCGTAGCGGGCGTGCCCGCGAGGCGTATCGGCTGGGTCGGGCGCGCGGGGGTCCCCCTGGTGCGCGACGGAGAGAACTGGCGCTGTCCCGAGACGGGTGACACGTTCGTCGAGAGCGACGGCGAGCTTCGAGAGGTGAGCAACTGATGGACTTCATTCCCCCCGCAAAGCCGATCATCGGCGACGAGGAGCGTGCGGCGGTCGACCGCGTGCTCACGAGCGGCATGGTCGCGCAGGGGCCGGAGGTCGCTGCCTTCGAGCAGGAGTTCTCGCAGCACTTCGTGCAGGGGCGCCCCGTTGTGGCCGTCAACTCCGGCACGTCGGGACTGCACCTGGGGCTGCTCGCCGCTGGCGTCGGCCCCGGCGACGAGGTGATCGTGCCGTCGTTCACCTTCGCGGCCACGGGCAACTCGGTCGCGCTGACCGGTGCGACGCCGGTGTTCGTCGACATCGAACCCGACACCTTCGGCCTCGACCCGGCCGCGGTGGAGGCCGCGATCACCCCCCGGACGAAGGGCATCCTGCCGGTGCACCTGTACGGGCACCCGGCGCGCATGCGCGAGCTGTCGGCGATCGCCGAGAAGCACGGCGTCGCACTCTACGAGGATGCGGCGCAGGCGCACGGAGCAGCGCTCGACCGACGACCCGTGGGCACATGGGGAGACTGGGCGATGTTCAGCCTGTACCCGACGAAGAACATGACCAGCGGCGAGGGCGGCATGGTCTCGACGGTCGACGAGCAGCTCGCGCGCCGCGTGCGCCTCCTGCGCAACCAGGGCATGGAGCGCCAGTACGAGAACGAGATCGTCGGCTTCAACGCCCGCATGACCGACATCCATGCCGCGATCGGCCGCGTGCAGCTGACGAAGGTCGACGCGTGGACCGAGCAGCGCCGGCGCAACGCCGCCTTCCTCGACGCGAACCTGCGCGGTGTCGTGGTGCCGCCGGTCGCCGACGGCGCCCGCCACGTCTACCACCAGTACACGATTCGCGTCGCCGAGGACCGCGACGGCTTCGTGCGGGCACTGAAGGAGGAGCACCAGGTGGGATCGGGCGTGTACTACCCGATCCCGAACCACCGCCTCCCGTCGCTCACCTCGTACGCGCCGGGGCTCGAGCTGCCCGAGACGGAGCGCGCGGCGCGCGAGGTGATCTCACTGCCGGTGCACCCGTCGCTTTCGCAGGACGATCTCGAGCGGATCGTCGCTGCCGTCAACGCCGTCGCGGGAGCGGGTGCCTGATGGCCGCGCCGCTGCGTGCCGGCCTGGTCGGCCTGGGCATGATGGGACGCCACCACGCGCGCGTGCTGCGCGAGATCGAGGGCGTTGAACTGGTCGCGATTGCGGATGCCGCCGGCGATCCTCATGGTGTGGCGGGCGCGCTGCCCGTGCAGCCGAGCGTGGCTGCCCTCATCGAGCAGGGCATCGACATCGCGGTCGTGGCGGTGCCGACCGCCTTCCACGAGGACGCCGCGCTCGAGCTGGCGGCGGCCGGCGTGCACACGCTCGTCGAGAAGCCGATCGCACACGACGTGGCCGCTGGGGAGCGCATGGTCGAGGCGTTCGAGAAGGCGGGCCTCGTCGGAGCCGTGGGGCACATCGAGCGCTTCAATCCGGCGATCCAGGAGCTGCGCCGGCGCCTCGAGGGCGGCGAGCTCGGCGCGGTCTACCAGATCGCCACGCGCAGGCAGGGCCCGTTCCCCTCGAGGATCGCGGACGTGGGAGTGACGAAGGACCTCGCCTCGCATGACATCGACCTCACGGCGTACGTCGCCCAGAGCACCTACGATCTCGTCTTCGCGCAGACGGCGTTCAAGAGCGGCCGCGAGCACGAGGACATGATCGCGATCACGGGACGTCTCGAGAACGGCGTGATCGTGAACCACCTCGTGAACTGGCTCAGCCCCATGAAGGAGCGCGTCGCGATGGTCACGGGGGAGAAGGGCGCGTACCTCGCCGACACCGTGACCGGCGACCTCACCTTCCACGCCAACGGCACCATCCCGCTCGAGTGGGAGTCGATGACCTCGTTCCGCGGTGTGAGCGAGGGCGACATGATCCGCTACGCGATCGCCAAGCGCGAGCCCCTCAAAGTGGAGCACGAGGCCTTTCGCGACGCGGTGCTCGGCAAGGAGTCGGACGTCGTGACGATGCGGCAGGGGCTCGAGACGCTCGCGGTGGTCGAAGCCGCACTGGCTACGGCCGACCGCGGAACGGCGCAGTCGCTCCGATGACGGCGTTCATGGACGGCCTGCGGCTACGTTGGCGGGCGAGGATGCTCCCCGTCGCGCGAGCCGGCCGCGCGCCGGTCCGCCTCGTCATCGGCCCCGCGAACTCAGCCGGCCAGGCACATCGCTGGGCCCGATCGGCTGAGCGGCTGCGGGGTGTGCGCGCCACGTCCTTCGCTGTTTCCCCTGCCGATGACACGTTCCGATTTCCCGTCGATGCGCGCGTGGGGCGCGAGGACTTCGCCTCGAACTACGCGTGGACGCGTCGGCAGATCGGCGCTGTGGAACGCGGGTTCAGCCACGTCGTCCTCGAGTCGGGGGCGACGCTGTGGCGTGCCGATGCTGTGGAGCACGTCGCAGCACTGCGCGAGCGCGGTGCGATCAACGTCGGGCTCGTCTTCCATGGGTCCGACATCCGAGTGCCACACGTGCACGCGCAGCTCGAACCCGATTCGCCATTCGCCGACGGACGCTATCCCGATGCCGCCCGTCTCGAAGAGGTGACCGCCCGCAATCACAGGCTCGTCCGCGAGAGCGGTGCCCCCGTCTTCGTCGCGACGCCGCAGCTGCTCGACTTCCTGCCCGACGCGGCGTGGCTCCCGGTGGTCGTGGATCCCGAGCCGTGGGAGCGCGCCGCGAGCGGCCCCGCCCTGACACGCGATCGACCGATCGTGGTCCACGCCCCCAGCCGACGAGGCCTGAAGGGGTCGGAGCGAATCGAGCCTGCCCTGCAGCAGCTCGACCGCGAAGGGGTCATCGTGTATCGGGAGATCAGCGGCGTTCCCGCGTCCCGGATGCCGAGCATCTACGGGGGCGCCGATATCGTGCTCGACCAGTTCGTCAATGGCGGCTACGGTGTCGCAGCGTGCGAGGCGATGGCGGCCGGGAGGGTCGTGCTCGCTCACGTGTCCGACCGGCATCGTCGAGTCGCCGAGCGCGAGGCAGGCATGGGCCTTCCGATCGTCGAGGCTCGGGTCGATGACATCGGAGAGGTCATCAGGGGCATCCTTGCCGACCGTGCCGCCTACGCTGCGCTCGCCGGCCAGGGACCGGAGTTCGTGCGGCGGATGCATGATGGCGCCCGCTCCGCCGCGGTGCTGAGCGGATTCCTCGGGGTGGCGGGTCCGCGGGAAAGGAGCGGTCGATGAAGCTGCTCGGTGCCCGCCTTCGTCGGCTCTGGCCGTACCTGCCGGCGTCCGCACGGCGGTTCCTCGTCGTGTACTCGGTGATCAGCGCGTTGCTCTCGGTCGTCGATGTCATTGCGCTGCTGATGCTCGCCCTCGTGCTGGCCTCGGCCGTCGCCGGGAGCGGTCTGCAGCTGCCGCTCGTCGGCACCGTCCCGGGTGATGCGCTGATCTGGCTGATCGTGGTGCTCTCGCTGGTCGTCATCCTCAAGTCGGCGTCGAATGTGGCGCTCTCGTGGATCGCGACACGCAGGTTCGCCTCGTTGGAAGTCGAGCTGGGTGCGAGGCTGCTCGCCGCCTATCTTCGCGCACCGTGGACCGCCCGGCTCTCGCGCAATTCGGCGGAGCTCGTGCAGCTCGCGAACACCGGCGTCGCCAACGTCATCGCGGGATTCCTGCTGCCCATCACCTCGATCGCTGGCATGGTGGTCACGGCCGCGGGTGTCGTCGGCGTGATCTTTGTGGCCCAGCCGGTCACGGCGGTCATCGCGCTTGTTTACCTCGGCGGCATCGCCGTCGTGCAGTACTTCCTCCTCGGAGGACGGACGCGCCAGGCGGCGCGGGTCGCCAGGGACTCCAGCCTTCTCGCGTCGCGGCTCATCGCAGGCATGCTCGGCGCGCTCAAGGAGATCACGCTGCGTGACAAGGTCGACGAGGTGGAGGCCGTCGTGCGAAAGCAGCGCACGCTCACTGCACGCGCGCGCTCGAACTCGAACTTCCTCGGCACCGTGCCACGGTTCGTGTTCGACTCCGCCGTCATCGGAGGATTCCTGCTGACCGGCACCATGGCGTTTCTCACGGGCGGGGGCATCGACGGCGCGGTGAGCGCGGTGGCACTGTTCGGCATCGCCGGGTTCCGCCTGGTGCCGGCCCTGACGGGGTTCCAATCGGTGATCACCCGCACCGCGACGACAGGCCCATTCGTGGACACCGTCGTCGACGACATCGAGCAGTCGAAGGACTATCACGCCGCCCAGGAAGGACTTGGGCGCGACCCGCTTCCCTCGGACCCGCGGGAGCTGCGCCTCGAGAGTGTCGGATTCACGTTCCCCGGAGCGGCTCAGGCCGCAGTCCAGGGGGTCTCCGTCAACGTTCGCATGGGCACGTCGCTCGGGATCGCCGGGCGCTCCGGAGCAGGCAAGTCCACGTTGATCGACCTGCTTCTAGGGCTGCTCACGCCCACCAGCGGCAGGATCACGCTCGACGATCGGCCCATCGACGAGGTGCTCGCGGGGTGGCGCGCCCGGGTGGGATACGTGCCGCAGCAGGTCGCGCTCTTCAACGGCACGATCGCGCAGAACATCGCGTTGGTCTGGGACGACTCGTTCGATGCCGAGCGCGTCGAGAGAGCCGCACGGCGCGCGCAGCTCTGGGACGTGATCGAGCAACGCGAGGAGGGCATCCATTCGCACGTCGCCGAAGGGGGCATGTCCCTTTCCGGCGGACAGCGGCAGCGGCTCGGCATCGCGCGCGCGTTGTACACCGATCCGCTCGTCCTCGTCCTCGATGAGGCCACGAGCGCACTCGATGTGAAGACCGAGGCTGCCGTCACGGAGGCGATCCGAGAGCTGCATGGCGAGGTGACCGTGATCGCCGTCGCGCACCGGCTCTCGACGATCCGCTCCTTCGACAAGATCGCTCACATGAAGGACGGTCGCATCGTCTCGCAGGGGACCTTCGACGAGGTGGCCGCTAAGGACCCCGACTTTGCTCAGCAGGCAGCGCTCGCGGGGCTCCTCGCGAGGAAGGAAGACAATGACTGACGGTCATCGCCCGAAGGTGCTCATCCTCTCGTTCTCTCGCGTCGCCACGGATCCGAGGGTGGTTCGCCAGATCTCGGTGCTCAAGGATCGGTACGAGATCATCACGTGCGGCTACGGAGAGGTCCCGCACGGCGTCGAGCACCATGTGGAGCTTCCTGAGGAGGCGCGGGCGTACGTCTGGGATGGGCGCGTCCTGGCGCTGCGGCAGTACCGTTACGCGCTGTGGACCAACGCGGCCGTCCGAGCCGCGCTGAAGGGCCTGCGCGGAGTCCGACCCGACATCGTGCTGGCCAACGAAGCGATCGCGGTACCCGTGGCGCTCAAGCTCCGTCCGTCCCTGGGAGTGCATGCCGACCTACATGAGTACCACTCGAGGGTCCGGGAGAACGAGGGCTACTGGAACAAGCGGGCGCGGCCCTGGACGGAGTGGATGATCCGGACGTACGTCCGTCGAGCGGACTCGTGGACGACTGTGGGGCCCGGGATCGCGGCAGAGTACGAGCGGGAGTTCGGCTTCCGCCCCGACGTGGCACGCAACGTCGCCCCGTACATCGACGCGGAGCCCCGGCCGTCGAGCTGGCCCCCTCGCCTGGTGCACTCCGGCGGAGCCATGCGGAAGCGGGCGATCCATGTGATGGCCGAAGGCGTGCTCGCCGCACGCAACGGCGCCACTCTCGACCTCTACCTTGTACCGAGCGAGCCGAAGTACGTCGACGAGCTGCGCCTCCTGGCGGAGCGATCGGACGGCCGCATCACGCTGCACGACCCCGTGCCCTATCGCGAGCTGATGAAGCGGCTCCAGGAGTATGACCTGGGCATTCACGTGCTTCCGCCGATCAACTTCAATCACCGCATGGCGCTTCCCAACAAGGTGTTCGACTATCTGCAGGCCCGAATCGGCGCTGTGGTCGGCCCGTCGCCGGAGATGGTCGAGTTGGTGGAGTCCACCGGCTACGGGGTCAGCACCCGGGATTTCACCGCGCAGTCGATCGCCGAGACGATCGATGGTCTCACCGGTTCGCAGATCGACGAGATGAAGCGCTGTGCTCATGCCAACGCCCGTGACCTGTCTGCAGAGCTGGAGAACACGGTCTGGCTCCGCGCGATCGAGGAGCTCGAACGACGCCATGCTGATCGTTGAGTCCGCGCGGCAGCTCTCTCGGTTTGACGCTCTGACTGCAGGAGGTCGCCTCTTGAGAGGGAGGCGCGATGGCGCCTAAGCGGAGGCTCCTGCTCTTCACCAACGACTACCCGTATCGGTCGGGCGATGCGGGTTTCGTCGCGACGGAGATCGAGGCGCTGAGCCGGGAGTTCGATGAGGTGCTCGTCTTCACCTACGTCCGGGACCGGGGCGTCGGGAGGATGGCGATGCCCCCGAACGTGCATCTCGGCGGGCACGTGTTCGGCCGCAGCACGGCGGACAAGCTTCGCTGGGCGCGATCCCCCCGAGCATGGGCGATCCTGGCTGAGGCGGCATGGCGTGAGATTCGTGCCCGGCGCCTGCTCAATCACCCGATTGGCTTTCTGAAGGGGGCGTCGGTCGGTCTGTCGATCGCATATCTGCCCGAGGTTGCCCGTGCGTGCAGGCAGCCGAACACGCGGGCCTACGCGTTCTGGGCGATGGGCGCGGGTCTCGCCGTCCCATGGCTTGCCGGGACAGTCGAGCGAGCAGTGCGCGTCCATCGGTACGACCTGTACGAAGAGGACCATCCGACGGGGTATCTCCCGTACCGCGAATTCCTGTTCTCCAGGGTCGATCACATTCTGGCGATCTCCGAGGACGCCGTGCAGTACCTGCGCCGTTATGCGGCAGCTCGCGGCAAGATCCGCCTCAGCCGGCTGGGGACAGTGGGGCCGGCGAGCGTTCCGCCCCAGCGACCCGGCACGGCACGCACGATCGTGTCGTGTTCCTTCGTCACCGACGTGAAGCGTGTCTCGCACATCCTCGAGGCGATGCGCGCACTCGCAGCCCTCAGCGAGCGGCCGATCCGCTGGGTGCACTTCGGGGACGGTCCATTGATGCGGCAGTTGCGCGAGCAGGTCGGCACATCTCCGCATCGCCTCCTCGTCGAGCTGAGAGGCCGCGTCGACCACGAGGAGATCTACCGCTTCTATGAGACCGAGCGTGCGGATCTCTTCGTGAACCTCAGCCGCTCCGAGGGGGTGCCGGTCAGCATCATGGAGGCGATCTCGTTCGGTGTTCCGGTCGTGGCGACTCAGGTCGGCGGCACTCCGGAGATCGTCTCGCCCGAGTTCGGAACCGGCGAGCTCGTGAGTGCGGATGCGGCGCCTGAGGCCGTGGCGGAGGTGATGCAGCGCGTCCTCGACGCTGCGCCCGGCACGTATGATCCTCGTCGTGCCTGGCGACGACGTTTCGATGCTCGGCAGACGAGTGCATACGCGGCCGGCATCATCGCAGGCAGGTTCACCAGTCCTGGCGATGTGGTCGACGATGACGAGGTCCCCGGATCTCAGATATCGGGGCCGCCGAGCGGACGACGCGAGAATCGACTGAAAGGGGGACGACCGAGCATGGAGACCGTGCTGCTGAAGCCGAGCGGCGTTGTCGACGCTGCGGCGCTGGCGGGCCTCGCCGACGCCGGTACTCTGCGGCTGGTCTGCTGGGAAGGTGCGCCCACAGCCGGGATCGAGACGCTTCACGTCCCTCGGAGAAGGTCACCACAGGTGATCGTGAGGCTGTTGGCGGTCATGGAGAGCACGCCTATCGGCCGCATGCTTGTGCGGTTGACGCCATGGGATCCGGGCGCCACGTTCTGGCGAGCGATCGCGCGCGACAGGGCGGTGCATGCGGTCGCCGCCGGAGCCGACATGATCGTCGCAGGAGAACGGGACGCGATCTTCGCCGCATGGCGCCTGCGACGCTCGGCGGGAAGCGCAGCCACCGAGGCGATCAATGGTGTGAGTGCGGCACTGGAGAAGGTCAGCGCATGAACCGGCCTCATCTGCTGTACACCGCCTATGGGTTCCCGCCCAGCCGCGCGGGAGGGGTGTATCGCGCGCTCGCCACAGTCAACGCCTTCGCGGACGCAGGGTGGGACGTCACGGTGCTGACAGTGCCGCGTGAGACGTTCACCCTCGCTGTCGGGGCGGACGAGACGCTCGAAGCTCGCATCGATCCCCGTGTCTCCGTCGTTCGCGTGCCGTTCGCTGCACAGCAGCGCACGACCGATCTCTCGCAATGGTCACGGTTCCGTGCCCGCCAGCCGGAGCTGTGGAACGTGATCGATAGGCTCCGAGACCTTCGACACTTCCCGGAGCCGGCATACGGCAGATGGCGTCCGGCCCTCCTCAGGGCAGCCGAGCAGGTCCACCGGTCGAAGCCCGTCCACCTCGCCATCGGTACCGCTATCCCGAACACCGATCTCCTGGTCGGCTGGCATCTCGCAACGACGCACGGGGTCCCGGCAGTGGTGGATTACCGCGACGGCTGGAGTCTCGACGTGTTCAGCGGACGCGAGACGAACCGGCCGGGTTCCCGTGCACGGCGCTGGGAGCGGCGGCTCATGGCGCACGCGCATGAAATCTGGTTCGTCAACGAGCCGATTCGGGCCTGGCATGCCGAGCGGTTCGCGGAGTGCGCGTCGAAGATGCACGTGGTCGCGAACGGGTATGACGAGTATGACGCCCCTCTGCGTGTGCCCGTCAGAGCAGAGCGAGGAGAAGGGCTGCGGTTCGGCTACGTCGGGACGATCAGCGATCAAGTCCCGCTTGCGCAGACGATCGCCGGGTGGCGCGAAGCACGCAGCCGGGGGCTTCTCTCGCAGCAGGACAGGCTCGTGATCCACGGGTATCTCGGTCACTTCGCGGGAGCAAGTCGAGTGAACGATGTGCTCGCAGGCGTGCGGGAGTCCGACGGCGTGGAGTTCCGGGGAGCCGTGCCCAAGGCCACGATCGGCGAGGTCTACTCGGGCTTCGATGCGCTCGTGTTGATGCTCGGCACCGGACGCTACGTCACGAGTGGCAAGGTCTTCGAGTACGCGGCCACCGGCATTCCCGTCCTGTCCGCTCACGACCCCGGCAACGCAGCGACCGACGTGATGAAGACCTCTCCTTCGTGGGTTCCGTCACGCGGGCTCGACGCTGACGAGCTGGCCGAAGCGTTCGGAGAGGTCGCTCGGATGGCACGTCATCAGACTCAGCAGGAGCGCGAGCGCAGTCAGGCGTGGGGAGAGCAGTTCGAGCGCAGTGCCCAGTTGGAGCCGCGCATCGCCGTGCTGCGCGAGATGGTCGAATCCCGATGATCCGAGTCGCGGTGACCAAAGGGACGTTGCGCATCCCGCCGACGTACTTCGCGGTGCAGCACGCGCTGGAGCTCGGCGACCGCATCGACGCCGCGGTGTTCACCATGTCGGCGCAGATCGACGATCCGTCGATCACGGCAAGGATCCGAGTCCAAGATGCAGGCGCCTGGCTTCACACTCGCTGGCCATCGCTCGAATGGCGTATACGCGAGCGACTCGTGCCGCTCGTCTCGGGTGGGATGCGGCGGGGCATCCACTCGTTCGCGCCCGATGTCGTTCATCAGCACTTCGCGAACTGGTCGGGCGTGGCACGGCTCACCGCCGGCCACCTCCATGTGCCCTTCCTGCTCACGGTCCACGGCGCGGACGTCTACGTGCCGCTCACGACGCTGCGGGAGGCCCCGCTTTCGCGCAAGCCGACGCTCGCCTGGCATCGGCGCACCGTGCGCGCGGCGTATCGCGACGCCGTGCGAATCCTCGCGGTGAGTGAGTATCTTGCGGGCCAAGTGGTCGCCGGCGGCGCCGACGCGTCGAAGGTCGTCGTGCACTATCAGGGCGTCGACACCGAGCTGTACCGCCCGGAGCCCGCACCGGGCCTCGATCGGCCGCTGCGCGTGGTGTTCGTCGGTGCGCTCAGCGAGGCGAAGGGCGTGCCCGACCTGCTCGAGGCCTCGGCTCGCGCGAGCCGGTCCGTGCCCCACGAACTCGTCTTCGTCGGCGACGGTCCGCTGCGGGAGCGCGTTCGCAGCGCTGCCGCACAGGATCCTCGTATCCGGATGACCGGGCAGCTCGACCGCGACGGGGTGCGGCGGGAGCTCGCACAGGCGGACCTGTTCGTGCTGCCGACGCAGCGCGCAGGGCGCTGGCGCGAAGCCGCCGGGCTCGTCACGCTCGAGGCGCAGGCGATGGCCGTGCCGGTGGTCGTCTACGACTCCGGCGGCGCCGGTGAGATGCTCGCTGATGGCGAGACGGGGATCCTGGTTCCTGAGCGGGATGTCGACGCGCTCGCCGACGCGATCCGATTGGTGCTGTCGTTGCCGACCGCCGAGCGCCGCGCGATGGGGCAGCGTGCGCGCGAATTCGTCGTGGCGCACCGCAGCCTCGCCCACAGCGCGGACCAGCTGATGGCCCATTACGAGGAGCTCGTCGGATGACGCGCCCCCGTATCCTCTGCATCTCGCTGTCGCCGATTCATCGCGACGCCCGGGTGTTGCGGCAGCTGAGCGTGCTCAGCGAGTTCGGTGACGTCACGACGGTCGGGTACGGCGACACGCCCCCGGGAGTCGTCCGTCACGTGCGCGTGCCCGACGGCCTCCTCTCGCTCCCGCAGACCCCCTCGGGCGTGCTGCGGCTCGGGCTGCGGGCACACCGCTCGGCGGAACTCGCGGCGCCCGGCGTCGCCTTCGCACGCGACGCACTCGCGGGGGAGCGATTCGACCTCGTCGTCGGGAACGATGCGCGCGTCCTCGCGCTGGCGTTCACGGTCGCAGACGGCGCGCCCGTGTGGGCAGACATGCACGAGTGGGCGCCAGAGGAGCGCACGCACGTGCTGGCGTGGAAGGTGCTCGTCGCGCCTTTCATGGTCCACCTGTGCCGGAAGTACCTGCCCCGCGCGGCCGCGGTGACGACGGTGGGCGGCGAGATCGCCCGGCTCTATGATCGCCACTTCGGGGTGCTCCCCGAGGTGATGCGGAATGCGGCACCGTTCGCAGACCTCGCGCCGTCACCCGTGTCGTCCGATCGGATCCGGCTCGTCCACAGCGGAGGAGCAGTGCACGGGCGCAACCTCGAGCTGATGATCGACGCGATGAAGGCGCTCGACGAGCGCTTCACGCTGGATCTGTACCTTGTGCCCGCCGCGGATGGCGGGCACTACCTGAGCCAGCTTCGAGAACGAGCGGACGGCGATCCGCGGATCACGTTCCGGGACCCGGTTGCTCCTGAGGATCTCCCGCGCACACTCAACGCCTACGACGTCGGCATCTTCTGGATCCCGCCCGTGCACACCAACGCGCGGCTGACGTTGCCGAACAAGCTGTTCGACTACGTGCAGGCGCGCCTCGCGATCGCGATCGGTCCGACCATCGAGATGGTGAACATCGTGCGCGAGCACGACCTCGGAGTCGTCGCCGACGACTTCTCCGTGGACGCGTGTGCGCAGAGCCTGATGCCACTGACGTCGGCGCAGATCGGCGAGTACAAGTCGCAGGCACATGCCGCGGCGCGCGCGCTCAGCTTTGATCACGACCGCGAGGTGGCGCGGGGAATCGTGACGCGTCTGTTGAAGGCCTGAACGGCCGTGGACGGAACCCTCCTAGACTGATCTCCCGTGAAGATCGTCAGCGTCGTCGGAGCCCGTCCGCAGTTCGTCAAGCTCGCACCGATCCACAAGGCGGCCCTCGCCGCCGGCGTCGAGCACGTGATCGTCCACACGGGGCAGCACTACGACCCGATGCTGTCCGACGTGTTCTTCGAGGATCTCGGCATCGGCGCGCCGGATGTGCACCTCGGCGTCGGCAGCGGCTCGCACGGGGTCCAGACGGGGGCCATGCTGGGTGCGCTGGACGCGGTGTTCGACGAGCATCGTCCCGACTGGGTGCTCGTCTACGGCGACACGAACTCCACCGTCGCGGCGGCGCTCAGCGCGGTGAAGATGCACATTCCCGTGGCGCACCTCGAGGCTGGGCTGCGCAGCTTCAACCGGCGCATGCCCGAGGAGCACAATCGCGTGCTCACCGACCATGCCGCGGATCTCCTGCTCGCGCCGACCGAGGTGGCCGTCGGCCACCTCGCGCATGAGGGCCTCGCCGAGCGGACCGTCCTCGTCGGCGACGTCATGACCGACGTGCTCTTCGAGATCCGCGACCATGTGGCAGGCAAGCCGTCGCCGCTCGTGGCCGAGCTCGGCGTGACGCCGGGGGAGCACTACGTGGCGACCATCCACCGCGCCGAGAACACCGATTCGCCCGAGCGGCTGCGCGAGGTCGTCGAGGCGCTGGCGGGCCTGGACCGCCCGGTCGTGCTGCTGGCGCACCCGCGCGTCGTCGCGAAGGCGGCGGAGCACGGCATCGCGCTGACGCGGGGCTCTCTCACCTCCCACGCCCCGCTGGCGTACCCGGACCTCATCGCGGCCGCCCTGGTCAGCGCGGGCGTCGTGACGGATTCGGGCGGGCTTCAGAAGGAGGCGTTCCTGCTGCGTGTGCCGTGCACGACGGTTCGCACCGAGACCGAGTGGGTTGAGACCGTCGAGCTCGGATGGAACCTGCTCGCGAACACCAAGGACGAGATCGCCGCAGGCGTCACCCGTCCCCGTCCGGCCGACACCGACGCCGCGCCGTACGGTGACGGGCACGCGGCCGAGCGCGTCGTCGCGACGCTTGTCGAGCGGGCGGACGCGCGCTGATCTTGCGCGCAGCGTTGCGAACGTAGACTGGCCTTCATGCGCATCGCCGTCGTCGCCCTCGGGAAGATCGGGCTTCCCCTCGCCGTCCAGTTCGCAGATGCAGGTCACGAGGTGGTCGGCGTCGACGTCAATCCGAAGACCGTCGAGCTCGTGAACGCCGCCACCGAGCCGTTCCCCGGCGAGGCGCACCTGCAGGAGAAGCTGAGCGAGCTCGTGCCCGCCGGTCGCCTGCGCGCGACGACGGACTACGGTGACGCGATCCCCGGCGCCGATGCCGTCGTGCTCGTCGTGCCGCTGTTCGTGAACGACGAGACGTGGGAGCCCGACTTCGCATGGATGGACGCCGCGACGGCGTCGCTCGCGGAGCACCTCACGCCCGGCACCCTCGTGTCGTACGAGACGACGCTGCCGGTCGGCACGACGCGCGGGCGCTGGAAGCCCATGCTCGAGGAGGGATCCGGCCTCGTCGAGGGCGAGGACTTCCATCTCGTGTTCTCACCCGAGCGCGTGCTCACCGGGCGCGTGTTCGAGGACCTGCGCAAGTACCCGAAGCTCATCGGCGGCCTCTCGGACGAGGGTGCCCGCCGCGCGCGCGAGTTCTACGAGGCCGTGCTGACGTTCGACGATCGTTCCGACCTCTCCCGCCCGAACGGCGTCTGGGACCTCGGCAGCGCGGAGGCGGCCGAGATGGCCAAGCTCGCGGAGACGACCTATCGTGATGTGAACATCGGACTGGCCAACCAGTTCGCGCTCTTCGCGGGGGCGAACGGCATCGACGTGTACCAGGTGATCGAGGCCTGCAACTCCCAGCCCTACAGCCACATCCACCGCCCCGGCATCGCGGTCGGCGGCCACTGCATCCCGGTGTACCCGCGTCTGTATCTCTCGACCGACCCGGGTGCGGAGATCGTGCGCACGGCCCGGTTGCTCAACGCGGGCATGCCGGAGCACCTCGTGGCGCAGGCAGAGGGCATCCTCGGCGACCTTTCCGGCCTGAAGGCCGTGGTGCTCGGCGCGGCATACCGAGGCGGCGTCAAGGAGACGGCGTTCTCGGGCGTCTTCGCCACAGTTGACGCCCTGCGCTCGCGCGGCGCCGAGGTGACGGTGCACGACCCGATGTACACCGACGAGGAGCTGCGCGGTCTGGGATTGGAGCCGCACCGCCTGGGCGAGCCCGCGGATGTCGCCGTGCTGCAGACGGATCACGCCGACTACCGCGAGCTGACGCCTGCTGCGATCCCCGGTGTGCGCCTGCTCGTCGATGGTCGCAACGCGACCGATGCGTCGGCTTGGGCCGGAACCCCGCGCATCGTCGTCGGCAAGGGCTGACGCGCGACACGTCGCGGTCACAAGCGCCACATCCCTCTCATTGGGACCCCCTCTGTAACACTGGTTGCATGGGTTCCCGATATTCCCTGCTGTCCGGGCGTCGCGAGCGGGCGGCCATCGCCTTCGTGGCCGTCGTCGCGCTCGCGGGGGCGCTGGTGCCTGCGGCGGCGAGCGCGAATGTCGCATCACCGGCCCCGAGTGCGGATGCCGCCACGCCGACTCCGCAGGAGGGGGAGACCGCGGCCCCCGCGGAGGACACGCCGGAGCCGGAGCCCGCTGCGGACGCTACGCCCGACCCCACGCCGTCCGCGACCCCGAGCACCGCGCCATCACCCGAGGCGACGGACGCTCCGGCGCCCGAGCCCACGGAGGACTCCGCCGTGCCGCTGGCGGGAGCCGATTACGAGGGTGACTCGACGCCGGATGAGGCCGACCCGGCGGGCAACGGTGCGGGGCCCGACCATGGGCAGATGAAGACGCGATCGCTGGTGGGATTCCGCCCGGGCAACATCATCACCGACGAGGTGATGTACTCGTCGGGCACCATGTCGACGGCCGAGATCCAGAGCTTCCTCAATCTGAAGGTGCCGACCTGCCGGTCGGGGTACGTGTGCCTGAAGGACTTCCGCCAGACCACGTCGACACGTGCGGCGACGAGCTGGTGCCCCGGCACATATCAGGGCGCATCGAACGAGAGCGCCGCGCAGATCATCTCGAAGGTCTCGCGGGCGTGCGGCGTCAGCGAGAAGGTGCTGCTCGTCATGCTCCAGAAGGAGCAGGGGCTCGTCACCCACACGTGGCCCAGCGACTGGCGCTACACGATCGCGATGGGCTATGCATGCCCCGACAACGCCGACTGCGACACGGCGTTCTACGGCTTCTCGTACCAGGTGTACATGGCCGCCTCGCAGCTGAAGCGCTACACGCTCGACTCGTGGTTCAACTGGTTCCCCGTGGGGCGGACCTCCAACGTGCTCTGGCACCCGAACGCGTCGTGCGGGAGCGCCCCGGTCCTCATCGAGAACGCGGCTACCGCCGCCTTGTACTACTACACGCCGTACCAGCCCAACCAGGCCTCTCTCGCGGCGGGCTACGGAGAGGGCGACGCCTGCTCGTCGTACGGCAACCGGAACTTCTACAACTACTACACCGACTGGTTCGGCTCGACTCGCGAGGCCGGCGGACAGCAGAAGCCCACGGTGGCCTCGCTCAACGCGACGTCGCACCTGCTCGCCGTAGACGGTGGTGGAACGATGTGGGCCTATCCAAGCGACGGACGTGGCGGGTGGGCCGAGCGTGTCGAGGTCGGCTCAGGCTGGGGCGGATACAGTCAGGTTCTGGGTGTGGGCGACCTGGACGGCGATGGCAACCGCGATATCGTGCCGGTCGAGGCTTCAGGCGCCGCATGGCTGCATCGTGGCGACGGAAAGCTGGGCTTTCGAGGCAGGACCCCGCTGAACGTCGACTGGTCGGGCGCAGGCCTCATCGTCAACGCGGGCGACTTCGACGGAGACGGGATCCCGGACGTCTTCACAAGGGCACCCAACGGAGACCTTCTCCTGTGGCGGGGAGCGGACGGTGGGAGCTTCCGCGCTCCGAAGGTCGTTGGGTGGCGCTGGAACGGAATGAACCTGGTCATCGGTGCCGGCGACATGACTGGGGACGGCAACGCGGACGTCATCGCGCGCCGGACGGACGGTGCGCTGTTCCTGTACCGAGGCGACGGCAAGGGCCGCTGGCTCGGATCCACTCAGATCGGGCACGGATGGCGCAGCATGAGCGGGATCTTCGCCCCCGGGGACTTCAACGGCGATGGGAAGAGTGACCTTCTGGGGCTCACCGCCACAGGCGAGGTAAACCTGTACACCAATCTCGGCGACGGACGCGTCACATCAGCCGGCAGGATCGGCCATGGTTGGCGCGGGTTCACCAAGATAACGAGCGCCGGCCCCGTCGCCAGCGGCGCGATCCGCCCGTTCCATGCGGGAATGGGAGACGTCGACGGTGACGGCAACCGGGACGTCCTCGCGTTGACGAATGCCGGCGAACTCAGGCTGTACCCGGGCGATGGAAGCGGCGGTTGGCAAACGACTAGGACAGTTGCGACGAGCTGGAGTACGGCTGACCACACGTTCTCGATAGGGGACTTCACGGGGAACGGGGTCGGGGACGTGGGGCGCGTCACCGAATCCGGCCGACTGTACGTCTATCCTGGGCGCGGTGATGGCACGTTCGGCGACCGTCTGCACGTCACGAACGGCCTGCCGCCGAACGGCCTGTTCATCGGGGGGATGGACTTTAACAACGACCGAAGCGTCGATCTGATCGTTCGTGACGGGGCCGGTACCCTTCGGCTGTATCGCAACAACGGCAGCGGCGGGTTGCAATCGGGCTACGAGGAGATCGGCTGGCGCTGGGGTAGCATGAGCGCCATCTTCTACGCGGGCGACTTCGATGGTGATGGCCTGGGCGATCTCATCGCGCGAACAGCGGACGGGACGTTGAAGCTCTACCCGTCGAACGGTGCTGGCGGGTGGAAACCTGCCCGTGAAATCGGCTGGAACTGGAACGGTCTCAAACGCCTGTTCAGCCCGGGGGACTTCGACGGCGACGGCAATGCCGACGTCATCGGCGTCAACGGCAACCAGCAGCTCGTGCTTTACCGCGGTGATGGCGGCGGGGGTTGGAATGGCAGCAGGGTGATCGGATACAACTGGCGCTCGATGTCCTGGATCGGCTGAGGCCGATGCCGTGCCGGCAGTCCGCCACAGGCAGCCCGGGGGTCGGTGTCCCCGGCGGCGAGCTGCCTGCGATGTCCTGGATCGGCTGAGGCCGGGCCCGGCCTCGTCCGTCAGCGCTGGCCGGTCTCGGCTCGGTCGGTTTCGGGGTCGCGGTGGCGGAAGACGACGCGCGCGTAGAGGATGTAGTTCCACGTCATCGACACGACGGTCGCCGCGAGCTTGCCGATCAGCAGGACGAGATTCTCGTCGAGGGTCCACAGCTCGTCGAGGACCCAACCGACGCCCACGATCACGAGAGGCTGCAGCACCCACAGCCCGAAGAGCGTGACGACGAGGAACAGCGCGAACTGCCGTCCGCGGCCCCCTCCGCTGCGGAACGTGTAGCTGCGGTTGAGGAGAAAGCTCACGCAGAGCCCCACCGTCGTCGAAACGGTGTTGGCGACGATGAGCGGCACGCCGAGGGCGCGCAGCAGGAACAGGATGGCGAAGTCGACGGCGGTGTTGAGACCGCCGACCAGCGCGAATCGGATGAGCTGCATCAGTCGTCCGAGCGTGCGGACCCGCGAGCGGATTCGCGGCTCTCGCCGACGAAGTACGGGGGTCGGTTCTTCGTCTCCATGAAGACGCGCCCCAGGTACTCGCCGATGATGCCGAGCGACAGCAGCTGCACGCCCCCGAGGAAGAGGATGACCGCCATGAGCGACGGATACCCGTCGACTGTCGCGACGCCCATCAGGGCGCGCACGACGATGACGATCATGTAGACGAACGCCACGGCGGAGATCACGAAGCCGAGCATCGCCGACCAGCGCAGGGGAGCGGTCGTGAAGGAGGTGAGTCCGTCGATGGCGAAGTTGAAGAGCTTGCGGTAGTTCCACTTCGTCTGCCCCGCGTGACGCGGCTCGCGGTCGTACGTGATCTCCTTCTTACGGAAGCCGATCCAGTCGAACATGCCCTTCGTGTAGCGCTCCGACTCGCGGAACTGTGTGAGGGCGTCGACACAGCGGCGGTCGAGCAGACGGAAGTCGCCCGTATCGCGCTGGATCGGAATGTGCGTGGAGCGCTCGAGAACGCGGTAGAAGACCTTGGACGTCGTCT
Organism: Microbacterium sp. NPDC003461; assembly: GCF_053588335.1. Classification (NCBI taxonomy): domain Bacteria; kingdom Bacillati; phylum Actinomycetota; class Actinomycetes; order Micrococcales; family Microbacteriaceae; genus Microbacterium; species Microbacterium sp. NPDC003461. The sequence continues at coordinate 27,872 of NZ_JBSFPT010000022.1, forward strand.
TCTTCATCCACGACTCGCCCTCGCGAGAGCGCCGTCGGGCGAAGACGTCCTCGTACCCCTCCTCCCAATACGAGAGCATCTGCGGGATGAGCTCGGGGGGATCCTGGAGGTCGGCGTCCAGGATCACGACGCAGTCGCCACGCACGTGATCGAGCCCGGCCAGCATCGCGATCTCCTTGCCGAAGTTGCGCGACAGGGAGACGTACGCCACACGCTCATCGCTCTCGCTGAACTCGCGCATCAGCCGCAGCGACTCGTCCGACGACCCGTCGTCGACGAGCAGCAGCTCGAAGTCATACGCCGGCAGCGACTGCGTGATCGCGTCGACGCGTTCATACAGGTGCGGCAGAACCTCCTGCTCGTTGTACACGGGGACGAGCAGCGTCACCAGCTTGCGATGATCAGTCACGGACACCTCCGGATTCGGCCTGCGCGGCCCGGGTACGGGAACGGATGGCCACGATCGCGAGGGCGAGCCCGCCGAGCGCGCCGGCGCCCGCCAGCGGCAGCGCCCAGCGCCACGAGCGGGGAGCATACGAGATCGTCACGTCACCCTCGAATTCGGCTGGCACCTCGACGGCGAGCAGGGTGTCGTCATAGGGGGTGATCTTCAGCGGCTCTCCGGTCGACGCGGTGGCGCTGTATCCGGGCCAGGCGAGGCGGGAGAAGAGGAGCGTGCCAGCATCGTCGCTCGCGTTGCGGACCTCGATGCGTTCGACGCGGTCGGCGGCCTCGACGGTGGCGACGTCGGTCAGCTCGGGCGAAGCCCAAGAGAGGGTGCCGTTCATCGGTTCGTGTGTGCGATCGATCCAGAGCGTGTCGTCGCCGTCGCGGGCCAGCACCTCGAAGCCGCACTCCTCGAGCGCCGCGCGGCGCGCCCCCGAGCCCTTGCCGGGCTCGGCCACCGTGACGACGCTGCGCACACCCCACACGGTCAGCTCGCACAGAGTGGGATCGATCTGAGAGGGCTGGGCCATGGCGTCGACAGCGGCGAGTCTCACCATGCCCTGTACGGCGATGGGCGCCAGACGCTCCTGGTACGGGGTGAAGCCCACGGGGTCGTAGCCGTTGAGCAACGGCACATCGGCCAGCAGGTAGCGTGCCGCCGCGAGGTCGGGCAGAACCGCATTGTCGTAGGTGAAGTACGCCACGGCGTGGAGCAGATAGCCATCCGGCAGCTCCGTGGCGAGCTCCTCGGAGGCCGACAGGTCGGGGACGGACGTCGGCCCCATGAAGGCGTCGCCGAGCCCGCGCGGCATCTGGGCGCCCACGACCGCGACACCCAGCACCCCCGCGGCGATCGTGAGCGCGCCGACGCGGCGCATGCGCATCGCCAGCACGAGCACGACGGCCGCGATGGCGAGCGTCGCGGCCGGGAGCAGGATGCCGCTGCGGCCGGACTCGAAGACGGTGGGCACGCGGAACGCGCCGAAGGCGACGACCACGCCCAGTGCGCCGAGGGCGACGGCGACGCGGCGCCACGTGAACGCCATCGTGGCGTGCGTGAGAATGATCGCCGCGGCGAGCGCGATGAAGACGCTCCCGTACGGGATCATGCGGAACGGCATCCGCAGCGGCCCGAACTCGGAGGGCAGCTGCGTGAGGAACAGGAAGACGCCCGCCAGCAGCAGGGCGAAGCGCACGTCGCCGCGGCGGAGAAGCCGGCCCCAGTCGCGCACGAAGGCCAGGGAGACGAGGCCGAGCGAGACGAGCGCGATCGGGATGGGCCACCAGCGGTAGCCGCCCCAGATGTGCCAGTAGTCGCCGCCCGACGGGTTGACGATGTTCAGCAGCTGGGACAGCGCGGGAACGCCGAGATTGTCGTTGGTGATGTTCGTCGTGCGTGCGAGGGAGCCGCCCGAGGTGAGGTACTCGCTGATCAGCGGTAGCCCGACGAGGATCGCGACCGCCGCCGCCGCCGCCAGCCGCCAGGGCGCGAGGAACCATCGCCGGGTGGCGGCGCGGCGTGCGTCCAGAGCGATGCGCAACCAGTAAGCGGTGTACAGGATCGCCATCGCCACGAAGCCATGGGGCCATCCGATGAGGAGCGTGTAGATGGAGGCGAGGCCGACGAAGATCGCCGAGAAGCCCGTGCGGTCGCGGAAGTGCCACTGCAGCGCAGCCAACACGAACAGGAAGGCCGACATGCCGATGCCCGCGTTCCACCATGCGGGCAGGTACATGAACAGCATCATCGGCCCCGTGGCGACCGTCAGGGCGACGAACCAGCGCATCGTCCGGTTCGCGCCGAACGCCGCCGCTGCGGCGTAGCCGCCCAGCATGGCGCCCCACAGGTTGAGCACGACGACGAGCCCGCCCGTGATCTCGATCGACGCCGTTGCGCTCCAGGTGAGTGCGGCCGCGATCATCGTCGGGTGGAACATGCTGCGCTGGAAGTTGATGAGCAGATTGCCGCCGCTGAGTGAATCGGCGGTGAAGATCGGCAGCTGACCGGACGCGAGCAGGCGCGCCTCCTCCGCGATGTACGGCAGGAACTCGTTCACCGCGTCGTCGCGTAGGAAGAACCCCGGGGTGATGAGGTTGACCATGACCACGAGCGCGAGGGCGATCATCCCGGTCACGAGGACGGGCACCGATGCGCCCCAGAGCCGAGACCGCATCCCGACCATCCCTTCTCGCCGCACTTCGGCGCAGATCCCCCCAGCCTACCGGCGGGTCGGAGCGTCCTTTCGCACACCGGGACCTGAGCTGTCAGGGAATCCCCTTCGTTGCTGAGAGAATGGACCCCATGACTGATCTCCTCGTCGTCGGATCCGGCTTCTTCGGACTCACCATCGCCGAACGGGCCGCGCAGGCCGGCCGCAAGGTCACTGTGATCGAGCGCCGTCACCACATCGGCGGCAACGCCTACAGCGAGGCCGAGCCCGAGACCGGGATCGAGGTGCACCGGTACGGCGCGCACCTGTTCCACACCTCGAACGAGAGCGTGTGGGAGTACGTCAACCGGTTCACGACCTTCACGAACTACGTGCACCGCGTATACTCCACGCACAAGGGCCAGGTGTTCGCGCTTCCCGTCAACCTGCACACGATCAACCAGTTCTTCCAGGCGGCGTACACGCCCGACGAGGCGCGCGCGCTCGTGAAGGAACAGGCCGGCGAGTTCGACGTGAAGACGGCGCGCAACTTCTACGAGAAGGGCGTCGCGCTCGTGGGGCGCCCGCTGTTCGAGGCCTTCTTCGCCCACTACACGGCCAAGCAGTGGCAGACCTCGCCCGAGAAGCTCTCTGGCGACATCGTCAGCCGCCTGCCCGTGCGCTACAACTACGACAACCGCTACTTCAACGACACGTACGAGGGGCTGCCGACCGACGGCTACACGGCATGGCTCGAGCGGATGGCCGACCACCCCAACATCGAGGTCAAGCTGAACGTCGACTTCTTCGACGAGTCGCAGCCGCTCAGCAAGAAGGCCGTCGTCGGGCAGCTGCCCGTCGTCTACACCGGCCCGGTGGATCGCTACTTCGACTACGCCGAGGGCGCCCTCAGCTGGCGCACGCTCGACTTCGAGGAGGAGGTGCTGAACGTCGGCGACTTCCAGGGCACCCCGGTCATGAACTACCCGGATCCGGACGTGCCGTTCACGCGCATCCACGAGTTCAAGCACTTCCACCCGGAGCGCAAGGACGTCTACCCGACGGACAAGACCGTCATCATGCGCGAGTTCTCGCGCTTCGCCACGCGCGACGACGAGCCGTACTACCCCGTCAACACCGACGAGGACCGCAAGGGCCTGCTGGCGTACCGCGAGCTCGCCAAGGGCGAGGAGGACGTGCACTTCGGCGGGCGCCTGGGCACGTACCAGTACCTCGACATGCACATGGCCATCGGCTCGGCGCTGTCGATGTGGCGCAACGAGTTCGGCGGATCCGACGACTGACGCGTGATCGGCTGACGATTCCATGACCTGGGTCGCCGCCGTGCCGTCGATCCTCGTCGCGGTGGCGCTCGCCGTCGTGCCGGGGCTCGCGGCCACGGCCCCGCTGCGCCTGGGCGTGCTCGCGCGCGTCGCGCTGGCCGGCCCCGTGAGCGTGTGCATCGCCGGGATCGCGGCGATCGCCTTCGGGGCGGCGCGCCTGCCGTACCAGGCATGGCAGCTGCTGCCGGTCACGGCGCTCGCCGCGGGTCTGGCTCTCGCCGCCCGGCGGGCGGTGCCGCGCGTCGGGACGACGCCGCGCCACGGGCTGCGCTGGGCGCTGGGCATCGTCGGGGCACTGTCGGCGCTCGCCGCGGCCGTCGCCGCGTTCTGGCGCGTGCCCGATCCGGATCGGATCTCGCAGACCTACGACAACGTCTTCCACCTCTCGGCCGTCGCCGCGATCCTCGACGGGTTTTCCGGGTCGTCGCTCACGCTGCGCTCCCTCAACGAGACCGCGGACGCGGGGATCGCGTACTACCCGGCGGCCTGGCACGACCTCGTGGCGCTCACCTCCCAGCTGTCGGGCGCGAGCGTGCCGGTCGCGTTCAACGCCGCGTGGCTGGCGATGGTCGCGGCCGTGTGGCTGCCGGGCGTCGCGTGGCTCGCGCACGTGCTCGTCCGCGACCGGCTCGCCGCCCTCGTGGCGCTGCCGCTCGGGGTGTCGTTCGGCTGGTTCCCGTACGGCCTGCTCACGTGGGGCACGATCTACCCGACGGCCCTCGCGCACGCGCTGCTGCCCGCCGCCGTGGCCGCGACGGTGCTCGCGGTGCGCGCGGCGTCGGCGGCCCGGCCGGGGCGGCGGGTGCGGGCCTGGCTCCTCGGGGCGGGCGCCGTGGCGCCGACGCTCGCGGCGATCGCCCTGGCGCACCCGCGCGTGCTTCCCACGTGGGCGCTGCTCGTCGCGCCGTTCGTGCTGTGGCGGCTCGGGTCCGGCTTCGCACGCGCCTGGCGCGAGGGCGGCCATGCCCGGCGCAGGGCCGTCGTGGCGCTGTCGGCGTTCGGCGGCGCCGTGCTGCTCGCCGCCGCCGCCGCGTTCGCCTACGCCGTCGTGGGCCTCGGCCTGTTCGACGAGCCGCTCGAGGACCGCCTGAGCGGGCCGCAGGCTCAGGCCGTGCAGTCGGTGGGCGAGGGCCTCGCGCAGGTGCTGCTGCTGCGGTCCATGACGGGGGTCGACGGCATCGTGACGCTCGCGTCGCCGCTGCTCGCGCTCGCCGTCGCCGCGGGCGTCGTCGTCGCGATCCGCCGCCCGAGAACCCGTTGGATCGTCGTCTCGTACGCGATCGCGGCGGCCCTGTTCGTCCTCGCCGCCGGATCGGACGACGTCGTCACGAAGGTGGTCACCGGCGTCTGGTATAAGGACCGGTTCCGGCTGGCGGCCGCTCTGCCGGTGCTCGCCGTGCCGCTGGCGGCGATGGGCATCCTCGCGGTGATGAGGCGCATCGTGCCCCGGGCGGCGGCTGCGCCGCGGCGCGCGTCGGTCACGGCGGTCGGCGCCGCAGCGGTCATCGCGCTGACCGCGACGGTCACGCTGGCGGCCTCCGGGATCACGCACTCGGTCGCTCGGGTGTTCCATCAGCCGGCGAGCGGCGCGCAGGGGGAGGTGGTGTCGACGGCGCAGATCGCGTTCATGCGCGATGTCGTCGCCGGCGTGGTGCCGCGGGACCAGCGGGTGCTCGGCGACCCCTGGGACGGCAGCGCCCTCACCCAGCTGTTCGCGGGGCGCGAGCCGGTCTTCCCCCACGTGAACGGGCAGTGGGACCCGGCGCGGCTCGAGCTCGCGTGGCGGCTGCAGGAGATCGAGACGAACCCGGCGGTGTGCGCGGCGCTCGACGAGCTGCGGGTGCGCCACGTGCTCTACAACCCGCACGAGTTCGGCGGGGGAGACCCCGCGGGCAACCACTTCCCCGGGCCCCATGCCGCCGTCGAGGCGGGGCTGTTCGCGCCCGCCGACACCGACGGGGAGTCTGTGCTCTACCGGATCGACCAGTGCGGACCCCTGCCCTGATCCGCGCCACCGCGGCATGCGGTCGGCGTCCACCCGGCGACCGTAGGATCGTACTGTGACAGCCACACGAGCGGGAGCGCCGCGATCCCTGCGCCGCTACGTGCACTCGCTCTGGCTGCTGTCGGCGCGTGACCTGCGCGTGCGCTACGCGACCAGCTGGCTCGGGTACCTGTGGAGCGTGCTCGATCCGCTCATCATGAGCGCGATCTACTGGTTCGTCTTCACGCAGATCTTCCACCGCTCGGTCGGTGAGGAACCGTACATCGTCTTCCTCATCGCGGCGCTGCTGCCGTGGGCGTGGTTCAACGCCGCCGTCGGCGACTTCACGAAGGCGTTCAGCAAGGACGCGAAGCTCGTGCGCTCCACGTCGATCCCGCGCTCGATCTGGATCGGCCGGATCGTGGTGTCGAAGGGTGTGGAGTTCCTCTGCTCGCTGCCGGTGCTCGCCGTCTTCGCGATCTGGGGCGGGGCGACGGTGGGATGGGGGCTGCTGTGGTTCCCCGTCGCGATCCTCGTCCAGCTCGCGCTGCTCGTGGGGCTCGGCCTCATCGTGGCGCCGCTGTGCGTGCTGTTCAGCGACCTGGAGCGCACGACCCGCCTCATCCTGCGCGCGCTCTTCTACGCCTCGCCGATCATCTACAGCGTGAAGGACCTGCCGGACGGGTTCGGCTGGCTCGAGGTCGCCAATCCGCTCGCCGGCATCTTCACGATGTACCGGGTCGGGTTCTTCCCCGACCAGTGGGACACGCCGGCGGTGATCGGGAGCGTGCTGCTGAGCCTCATCGTGCTCGGCGCGGGCGTGCTGACGTTCCGCGCCCTCGAGCGTCCGATGCTGAAGGAGCTGTGATGGCGGAGCAGGGCAGCCAGAACGCGATCGAGGTGACGGGCCTCGGCGTGCGGTTCCGGCGCAACCGGCGCGGGCGGCGCAGCATCAAATCGCTGTTCGCGGGTGCCCGCCGCCGCATGCCCAAGGGCGAGTTCTGGGCGCTGCGCGACGTGTCCTTCTCGGTGAAGCCGGGGGAGTCGATCGGCGTGATCGGCCGCAACGGCCAGGGCAAGTCGACCCTGCTGAAGCTCGTCGCCGGCGTGCTGCTGCCCGACGAGGGCCGGGTGCGCGTGAACGGGGGAGTGGCGCCGCTGATCGAACTCACGGGCGGTTTCGTCGGCGACCTGACGGTGCGCGAGAACGTGCGCCTCACCTCGGGCCTGCACGGCATGACGCGCACGGAGGTCTCGGCGCGCTACGACGAGATCATCGCGTTTTCCGAGCTGGAGGAGTTCCAGGACACCCCCTACAAGCACCTCTCGAACGGCATGAAGGTGCGCCTGGCCTTCGCCGTCGTCTCGCAGCTGGACGAGCCGATCCTCCTCGTCGACGAGGTGCTGGCGGTGGGCGACAAGGCCTTCCGGGCCAAGTGCTACGCCCGCATCGACGAGCTGCTCTCGGAGGGACGCACCCTCTTCTTCGTGAGCCACAACGAGCGCGACCTGCAGCGCTTCTGCACGCGCGGCCTCTACATCCGCGAGCACCGCCTCGTGATGGACGGGCCGATCGACGAGGTCATCGCGCAGTACAACGCCGACAACGCCGGCTGATCCAGCCGACTCCTGCGCCGGGGTCGCCCGCAGCCGGACGATGCGAGAGGATCGAGGATATGAGCATTCTGAGCCGCCTTCGATCGAGGACGCAGGACCAGGGCGAGACGCGCCCGCTCTACCTCGTCTCGACCGCGGGCCATCCGAACCTCGGCGACGAGCTCATCACGCGCGCGTGGCTCGATCTGCTCGCCCGGGAGCACCCCGACCGGGATGTGTGGCTGGACTGTCCGCAGCCCGGACGCGCCGCGCACCTGTTCGCCGACACGCACCCGCGGCTGCGGGTCACCAACACGCTGTGGGAGCTGGCGCACGGGAGCGAGACGCACGACCCCGTCTCCGACGCGCCGCGTGTGGCGCGGATCATCCGAGAGCTCGGATCGCCGCGCTTCGACGAGGGGCTCCTGTGCGTGCGTGGAGCCGAATCGGTGCACCTGCTCGGCGGCGGCTACCTCAACACAATCTGGCAGGACAACCTCGGCGTGCTCACGGCGGCGGTGACGCTGCGCGAGCACTTCGGCATCCGGATCGTCGCGACCGGCCTCGGCCTCATGCCCCTGGAGGGCGACACGGCCGCGTGGGCGCGCGACGCGCTGTCGGCGTTCGACCACGTCGAGGCGCGCGACGAGCCGAGCGCTGAGCAGATGGGAGTGCCGGTGGGATGCGACGACGCATTCCTCGCGCTTGCGCTCGACCGGCCCGTGTACGCGAACGAGCGCGTGCCCGACCGCATGGTGCTCGTGCAGGGCGACGTGCGCTCCTGGGACGATGATGACGCGCTGCGGCTCATCGACGACTTCGCCGCGGAAGGGGGCGCGGGCTTCGCCGAGGCCATCCCGCCCGACGACCACCGGTACGTCGGGCTGCGGGGCGGCGCGGAGGAGTTCTATCCCTTCGGGCGGATCTGGCACGACGGCCTGCCGATGCGCCGCGGGCAGCGGTGGCTGACGTCCCGCTTCCACGTGCACCTGCTGGGCGCGGCGGCCGGCGCGGCCGGTGTGGTGGTGGCCGGGCGTCCCGGCTACTACGACGTGAAGCACGAGTCGCTGCTGCGCCTGGGCACAGGGTGGAACGTCGTCGACGCCGGCGAGCGGATCACGGCCGACGCGGCGACGGTCGACCCGGGCTTCCCCGGGCGCGCCAGGCGCCTCGCGGCCGAGAAGCTCGCGGCGGGGCGCGCGCTCTACGCGGCGGCCTGAGTCACCGCCGCGCGCGCGTGCTCAGTCCTCGAGCGGCGGCATCACGCGGAACGACGTGTCGCGCGCGAGCGCGCGCCCGTCCCGCATGCCGCGCCACAGGTTGCTCCAGCCCTGCTTGGTGATCTTCCGCTCCACGAAGACGAGCCGCAGCACCTCCTTGACGAAGGTGGCGGCGGTGCCGACGGCGAAGTAGAACGGGTGGTACCTGCCGTGCGCGGCGTAGTAGTGCTTCATGATGCCGCGGTTGCGCATGATGTAGTACCGGTACATGTCGCTCGAGGCATTGAAGTGCCGGATGCCCATGTCCCACTGCTTGATCTCGCGCGTGCGCTGCAGCACGAACTCGTCCACGATCGCGCTGCGGGTCACGCGCGAGGCGAGCCACCCGTAGATCGTGTCGTCCCAGTAGATGAAGAAGCGGGGGTCGGGCAGGCCGATCTGCCGCACGATGCTGCGGTGGATGAACATCCCCTCGAAGCAGCCCGAATTCATGGGTCGGTAGCCGGAGGCGTCGAAGTCGGCCGGGGCGAACGGGATCGGGATGCCGAGCGGCACCGAGACGCGGTACTGCCAGTAGAACTCGCTACCGTCGTAGTCGTAGCGACGCCCCTGGATGCTCTTGAACTTCGGCGTCCATGCGCCCATGCGCGCGAGGCCCTCCGGGAGGACCTCCACGTCGTCGTCCATGAGCCACATCCACTCGGATCCGAGCTCGTAGGCGACCCGCATGCCCTCGCTGAAGCCGCCCGACCCCCCGGTGTTCTCCTCGAGGCGGCGGTACACGATCCGCGTGCCCACCCGATCCTCGTACGACGCGACGACCTCGGAGGTGTCGTCGCTCGAGGCGTTGTCGACGATCACGACGTGGCCGGGCTTCGGATCCATCCGCTCGATGGAGTCGAGCAGGCGCGAGAGCAGGTGCGAGCGGTTGTACGTGACGACGACGATGGTCGCCGTGGCCGGATCGAAGGGCGCGCTCACTGGCCCGTGCCCTTTCCGTCCGGGAAGAAGATCTTCTCCCACGTGGCGGGCGAGACCAGGCGCGGCAGCTCCCTGCGGTACTCGCGCTGCAGCCGGCGCCAGTCGCGTCGCAGCCGCGCGTGCAGGCGCAGCGTGTCGATGAACTGGCGGCGGAAGACGCGGCGATCGCGCAGGTAGATCTGCTTGCCGCTGCCGTCGGCGGAGCTCACGAGCGCCGAGTCGTACAGGGGGATGCGCCACCAGTTGGCGTCGCCCTTGGCGAACTCCACCTCGGGCTGCGCCACGTTCCTCGGATCGGGCCGGTGGAACCAGTGGGCGGCGATCTGCACGGCCGCGAACAGCGTCAGCATCACGCCGGTGGGCTGGCGCTTCACCTCGAAGCGGCGCACCTTGCGGTGAGCCGGGCGGCCCTTGCGCGACGTGAGCACGCGGTGCGAGTCCTTGTGCACGACGGTCTCGGGGAAGCTCTTCATCGCCTCGCGCGCCGCGGGCATGGCGGTTGCGATGTTCTCGGGCATGTGCCACGGCCCCCTGAGCACATCGGCGAGCGCACGGTTGCGGAGCTCGCTCGGGTAGTACTGCATCATCAGCAGGTGCTTGATGCTGATGTTGCGGCTGTGCGAGATGAGGTCGCCGCCGCCCTTGACCTCCTGGTGCAGCAGCGCGGCGACCGTGCGGTTGCGCGCATGGAAGTACGCCTGCCAGTCGATCGAGTCGTCCTTGCCGATCCACGACACGTGCCACAGCGCGATGCCCGGCATCGACACGGTGGGGAAGCCGGCCTGGCGCGCACGGAGGCAGTACTCGGCGTCGTCCCACTTGATGAACGCCGGCAGCGACAGGCCGATCTCGCGGATGACCTCCTTGGGGATGAGGCACATCCACCAGCCGTTGTAGTCCGCGTCCATGCGCATGTGCAGCTCGCGGGTCTGGCGGATGTTGCTGCGCGAGAAGTCGTGCGGCATCGCGCCGGTGTCCTGGAACAGGTTGCGCCACAGGAAGGCCTCGTCGTCGACCACCTCGGCCCAGGCGTGCAGCTTCGGGCGGTCGAGCAGGTCGAACATGTGGCCGCCGATGAGCGTGGGCTTGGTCGCGTAGCGCGCGAGCATCACCGAGCGCCGCAGCGACTCCGGCTCGATCGTGACGTCGTCGTCGAGTAGCTGCACGAAGTCGCTCTCCTCGCGCTGCAGCGTCTCGTACATCGCGCGCGCGAAGCCGCCCGAGCCGCCCAGGTTCGGCTGCTCGATCAGCTGCAGCTGCTCGCCGAGCTGCCCGGCGGCCTTCGCGAAGCCGTCCTCGTCCGCGACCCGCTGCGTGCCCTGATCCACGAGGAAGATGCGGTCGACGAGCTCGAGCACATCCGGGTTCGCCGCGAGCGACGTCAGCGTCTGGACGCAGTAGTCGGGCTTGTTGAACGTCGTGATGCCGAGGGAGGCCTTGCCCGTGCGCACCGGCTCCGTCTCGGTCGTCCACTCCGCGCCCTCCAGGATCACGGCGTCGGTGTCGGTGGCGATGTCGAACCACACCCAGCCGCCGTCGCCGAACTGCGTCAGCGCGATGTCGAAGTGCGTCGTCGTCTGGCCCGACACGTCCACCGTCTCGAGGCGCTGCTTCACGCCGTCGCCGTTGGAGCGGTACAGCAGGATCGTGGCGCTGCCCTGGGTGCGGATGGTCAGGCGCACGTCGCGGATCGGCGTGACGTGCTGCCAGTACGCGGCGGGGAACGCATTGAAGTACGCCGCGAACGAGGTGCGGCGGCCCGAGGGGATGCGCGCGCTGTGGCGGCTGAGGATGTTGCTCAGCTTGGCGCGGTCGCTCGTGCGCAGCGGCGAGGACGACGGCTGTGCGCCCTTGACGGTCGCACCCGGCTTGATCGTGACGACGCTCCACTCATCGGGATCGGCGTACAGCGGAAGGACGTCGGGGTCGCGGTCGAGGGGAAAGACCACGTTCTGCAGTACGTGCACCAAGGCGGAAGTCTCCGTACGAGAGGCGGATGGGAGCGACATCGAGCCTAAGCCATCGGCCCCTGAGGGCGCGGTGAGGGCGCGGCTCGCCCGTCAGCGATGCGGTTCGTGCGGCAGCTCGAGCGGATTGGTCGGGGGATGGGCCGTCTCGCCGATCCGGGTGCGCCACGACCGTGCCTGCCCGGCGCGCACCAGGCACAGGGCCAGCAGCATCCAGCCCGCCCCGTCGAGGGCGAAGCTCTCGAACATCGACTCGCTCAGGATGGCCACGAGCACGAGCGGCGTCCACGCGTAGACGCTCGAGCGGCGCTCGCTCGCCGTGACCCAGGAGCGCACGAGCGCCACGGCGCACATGCCGGCGAAGAGGATGACGCCCACCCAGCCGAGCTGCAGCGCCACGTCGAGGTAGGCGTTGAGCGCCGAGGCGTGCTGGTCGCGCAGCTGCCAGTTGATGGAGTTGAACGGGAAGACGTCGTCCGACCAGCCGCCGTGCCAGCCCCAGCCCGTGATCCATCGCCGCCGGATCCATTCGAACAACTCGAGCCAGACCCTCGACCGGTTGGAGAAGTCTGTGGCGGCGCCCACGATGTCGACGATGCGCGCGCGCAGCAGATAGGCCGCGAGCGCGCCCACGGCCACGACCACCCCCAGACCCAGCTGCACGTCCTGCCGGCGCGCGGGGTCCACTCGCCGCACGAGGGCGAGCGCCGAGACGGCCACGGTGGCCACGACGGCGACGACGAACGCCGTGGGGGAGGCGGAGAGCACCGCGAGCAGGCCGGCGAGCGCGATCGAGAAGACCGATCGGCCGGGCGAGATCGACTGCGTGCGCCATTCGACGAGGAACGTCACGAGCGCGACGACGGCGACGAACCCGAGGTAGTTGCGGGTGCCGAACAGCCCCTGCACGGGGCCGCCCACCGCGATGTTGCCGGCGATCTGCAGCACCGGGATCGGCATGTCGATGAGGATGCCCGACAGGATCTCGGCGGCCAGCGACGCGGCCAGCAGCGCGCGCAGCACGTCGCCGAGCGCGCGCACCGTCTGGAGCGTGTCGCGCGTCTGCGCGATCACGACGGCCAGGAACGCATAGGCGAGCAGCGAGAGCCAGGAGCGCAGCGTGTCGCCGCCCTCGTCCGCCCAGAACGCGCTGACGAGCGCCCACAGCACGAAGGCCACGAGCATCGTGGGCGCCAGGTGCAGCAGCGACAGCTCGCGCCGGCGCGCGACGAGGATCGCCAGCCCGATGGCGCACAGCCCCGCCACCATGGCGTGCAGGGTCCACGGACCGGTGAGCCGCTGGATCGCGAAGCTCGAGAACGCGGTGCCGAGGGCGACGAGCGTGAACACGCGCGCCATCTCGGCCGAGCGCAGCCCGCGCCGGATCATGCGCCGCAGCTCGACGGGGATCACCGCGGCTCCGCCCCGCTCGCCGCGATGTCGCTCATCGGCGCGGCCTCTCCGCGGCGCGCTCGATCCGCTCGCCGGGCTCGTCGGCCCGCTCGCCCGGCTCGTCCGCCCGCTCGGCCGCGCCATGGCCCACGACCGGGGCGAGCTTGATGCGGAACGCGATCATCGTGACGAGCAGCCACCCCCAGAGCATCAGCGGCCCGGACTCGGTGAGCCCCTGCGTGAGCAGCAGCGCCATGGTCAGGGGGGCGAGCAGCGTGAGCGGCGAGTACGGCCGGTCGGCCACCAGGTCCCACCGCGGCCGGTCGACGGCGAAGAACCACGAGCGCCACGTCGCCGCCCCGAACACGACCGCGATCAGGGCGACCCCCACCACGCCCAGCTGCAGGAAGACGTCGAGCCACATGTCGTGCGCGTGGAACACCGTGATGCCGTGATCGATGATCCACCCGTCGAACATCGGATCCCACGGCACCCACGGGGTCGAGAAGCCGTTGCCCAGCACGGGGCGCTCGCTCGCGCGCTCCCACACCGCCGCCCAGATGTCGTCGCGGCCCGTGAGCCCCGAGTCCCGCCCGAGCGCGCCGAGCACGCGCTGCCACAGCAGTGCCACCGCGACGACCGCCGCCACGCCCGCCGCCGTGAACGCGGCGTACAGGCGAGAGCGGGCGCCGGGCGTGGTGGCCCGGCGCATCAGCAGCGCGGCGAGCAGCACGACCGCCACCGCCGCGGCCGCGACCAGCGCGGTCGCGGACCCGGAGCGCGCGAGCAGCACCACGGCCAGGAGGATCCACGCCGCGAGCAGCCCGCGGCGCCGGGGCGCCATCGCGAGCCGCACCGCGAAAACGATGAGCGCGAGCACGCACAGGATGCCGAGCACGTTCGCGTTGCCGACGATCCCCTGGATGCGCTCGCCCGGGTCGAACAGCGCGCCGCGGGTCCAGTACCAGTGCGGATCCGGATCGGCCGGCGCGTCCGAGAAGTTCGGCAGCAGGGGCCCGCGGTGGATGAGGGCCGCCCACAGCTCGAACAGCAGCGACAGGCCGAGCACCCACTTGAGCGCGACCTCGATCGCGCGCGTCAGCTCGCGCCACGTGAGCACGTGCGCGAGGAACAGGCCGTGCAGCGTCGTGACGAGCAGCCCCGCCCAGGTGAGGGCGGTGGCGGCGGGCCAGCGCGACCACAGCAGCGAGAGCCCGGCGAGTGCCACGTAGCCGAGGGCCGCCCACGGCAGCCGGCGCCACGCGAGGGCGGGCACGCTCGTCCGCGAGGAGTCGCGGTCGCGGGCGCGTGCGCCTCGCACGATGAGGGGGACCCAGATCGCGATCGTGGCGACCGCGATCGCGGCGAGCACGGCGAGGGAGGCCGGTCCGAGCAGGTTCCACCAGGCGGTGTGCGCGAAGGCCGAGAACAGCACGAGGATCGCGTAGGCGCGCAACGCCATCCGCCCCGTGGCCACGCGCGGCGGCGCCGCGGGAGCCGGCGCGACCGGGTGACGCGTGATCTGGGCCATCGTCCGCCCAGCGTACCGCGCGGGTTCCGCCTATCCTGGGGCGCGTGCTGATACCGCTGACGAACCAGCCGCGCGACTACGCGTGGGGATCCCGCACCCTGATCGCGGTGCTGGAGGGGCGCGAGCCGTCCGCCGGGCCGGAGGCCGAGGTATGGTTCGGCGATCACCCGTCCGATCCCGCCGAGCTGGACGGCGGCATCACGCTGGATCGCTGGATCGCGCAGGACGGGCCGTCGCGCGGTGTCACCGGGCCGCTGCCCTACCTGCTGAAGCTCCTCGCCGCCGACTCGCCGCTGTCGATCCAGGTGCATCCGTCGAGGGAGCAGGCGCAGGACGGCTTCGCGCGCGAGCGGGGCCTGCCCGAGGGGGCGCCGCGCAACTACGCCGACGACAACCACAAGCCCGAGATGCTCGTGGCGCTCAGCGACCGCTTCGAGGCGCTGTGCGGACTGCGCGAGGTGGCGGCCTCGCGTCGGCTGCTCGAGGCACTCGGCCCCGCCGCGCATCCGCTCCTCGAGCGGCTCACGGGCGACGACGCGCTGCCCGCCGTGCTGGCCTGGCTGCTGTCGGGCGACGCGCAGCCCACGGTCGACGCGATCATCGCCGCGCTGCCGGAGGCGCGATCGGACGAGTTCGCCGACGCGCTGGGGAACGCGCGGCGGATCGCCGCGTCGTATCCGTCCGATCCGGGCGTCATCGTCGCGCTGCTCATGAACTACGTCGTGCTGCACCACGGCGAGGCCGTGTTCCTGCGCGCCGGCATGCTGCATGCCTACGTGTCGGGGCTGGGCGTGGAGATCATGGCGGCCAGCGACAACGTGCTGCGCGGCGGCCTCACCCCGAAGCACATCGACGTCGACGAGCTCGTGCGCGTGCTCGATGCCCGACCCGGGCCGACCGAGCTCGTGCGGCCGGTCGCGGTGGCCGCGGGCCTCGAGGAGTTCCCCGTGCCGGTGCCGGACTTCGCGCTGCTGCGCGCGCGGGTCTCGGACGGCGACGCGGCGGCCGTGACGCCTCAGGGCCCGGCGATCGTGCTGGCGACGGCGGGGGAGGTGCGCGTCGCGTGCGGCGAGGAGCAGCTCGAGCTGCACCCCGGCGCGGCGGCGTTCGTCACCCCGGACGGCGGCGAGCTGCGCATCTCGGGCGACGGCGAGGCGTTCCTCGCCCAGCCCGGGGGGTGACCCGCTCGGTTTGTTTCTTTTCAGAAGCGTCTGCGCCGCTCGGGCACCGCTTCGCGGCGCCGCTCGCGTGCTCGCGCCGGCGCTCCCGCGCCGGCGAGGCGGCGCTGCGCGCCGCGGGGCGGCCGCATTGGC
>NZ_JBSFPT010000023.1:0-38364 GCF_053588335.1 Microbacterium sp. NPDC003461
TCAGCCGACGAGGTTATTTGGCATTTGACAAGTGCACGCTGTTGAGTTCTCAAGGATCGGACGCACCCAGCCCTGCAGGTCCCCCTGCAGCCCTCCGGGGCATTCGCACCACGACTCGTCACCCTCTTGCGAGGATCTTCGTCGGGGTTTGTGTCGCCTACTTGGGATGGGAGCCTCTCGGCTCAACCTCACCGCTTGGCGGCGACAGATGAAACATTACGCCGATGCGGCGGGTGGGGCAAACCGGCGCATCATCCCGGGCGTGTCGCCCGCCGCGCGGGCCGTCGGCGACGGGCCTGCGCAGGGCGGCGTCGCCGAGCCCGCCGCGGCCCGGTGTCAACCCCCGCGCCTGGGGACCATCGGCTTCCTAGCATGGCCGCGTCCGATCACGAGAGGAGCGATCATGGCCGACAACCCCGCCCCCATCGAGCTGCAGAAGTACCTCGGCGGCGTCGACTACCCGGCGCGCAAGGAGGATCTCGTCGCCCGCGCGCGGGAGAACGGCGCCCCCGACGATCTCGTCTCGGCGCTCGAATCGGCCGGCGAGGACTCGTTCGACTCCCCCGCCGCCGTCAGCAGCGCCGTCTCGGGCGGCTGAGTGGCCTCGCGCCGCGCGGCCGGCGCGTGGGCCACGCCCGCCGCGCCGGCCGCACCTTTCGTCGACGTCCTGATCCCCACCGCGGGCCGCGTGGCCGAGCTCGCCGTCACCCTCGCGGGCCTCGCGGCGCAGGACGATCCGCCGTTCCGCGTGATCGTGAGCGATCAGTCGGACGACGAGGCCCCCTCGCACGCCGCCGTGGCCGCGATGCGGCGCGTGCTGCAGGCACAGGGCCGCGAGCGTCAGCTCGCGGCCGCGCCGCCGCTCCGCCGGCGTCACCGCCAGCGTCGGCTCGGGGCCCACGGACGGCGCCCCGGCGAGCGCGACCGTCTCGAGCCGGCGCACCACCTCGTGCTGGTAGTACACGTACGGCAGCGTGCGCTCGAGCGGCGCGGCGTCCGGCGGCGCGGTGCCCACGGTGTGCCGCGCGCCGAGCGCGAGGAGGAAGGGGTTCGAGTACCGCCCGCCGCCGTGCATCTGGCAGGCGAGGTCGAAGCCCTCGGCCCGCATCCGTCGCATGAACGCGCCCGTGGCGCGCGGGTCGTCCTCATGCTCGCCCCCGTGCACCCCCCTGGTCTTCGGCAGCACCTCCACGCGCGCGACCGGGCCCGGCCGGCCGCGCAGCAGCGCGGCGTGCATCGGCGTGCCCAGCAGCACGATCTCGGCCTCCGGGTACGCCTCGGCCAGCGCATCCAGCGCCGGCAGGGCGAACAGCAGGTCACCCAGACCGCCGCCGCGCAGCACGGCGATCTTCAGCACCTCGTCGAATCGGCCGTCGGCCGGCGGCGCCTCGGCGGGCATCCGCGTCGTCCTCACTCGCGCTCCCCTGTCGCGGTCGGTCTGTGTCCTCTGCCGATCTGTTCCCCGCGGCGCCCGCGCGCAAACGTTCCGAAGCGGTCCTCGCGCCGGCAAGAGATCGCGGCGCAGACGTGTAGGGGGCGGGCGGATCGGGTACGGGAGTGGGCATGAGGGACTTCAGCGGGATCGTCCGCCACGTCGGCGCCGCGGCGCCACGGGTGCTCGTGGTGGGCGACGTCATCCTGGACCGCTGGCTGCGCGGCGGGGTCCGGCGGCTCAGCCGCGAGGCGCCCGTGCCGGTGGTGCAGGAGGCCGAGCAGGTGGACTGCCCCGGCGGGGCGGGCAACACGGCGGCCAATCTCGCCGCCCTCGGGGCGCGCGTGCGCGTCGTGGCCGAGGTCGGCGACGATGCGGAGGGCGCGGCCCTGCGGGATCGGCTCGCGGCGGCGGGCGTCGACACGGCCGGGCTCCTCGTCGACGGCGGCCGGCCGACGGCGTGCAGGACGCGCGTGGTCGGCGACGACCAGATCCTTGTGCGCGTGGACCGCGCCCGCCCGGCGCGGGCGGACACCGACCGGCTGCTGGCCGCGATCGCGCCCGAGCCCGACGAGACGCTCGTCGTCTGCGACTACGACGGCGGGCTGCTGGGAGACGAGCTCGCGCGGCGGCTGGCCGAGCGGCGCCCGCGGGCCCGGATCGTCGTCGACGCGCACGACATCGCGCGCTGGGCCCCGCTGCGGCCCGATCTCGTCACCCCCAACGCGGCTGAGGCGGCGGTGCTGCTGGGGCGGGCCCTGCCCGAGGGCCGGCGCGCGCCGAGGACGTGGCCGCCGCGGCGACCGAGGTGCTCGACGCGGCGGGCGCCGAGCGCGCGATCGTGACGCTGGATCGCGACGGCACCGTGCTGCTCGAGCGCGGGGCCGGCGGGACCGGGGCGGCGACGCACCGCACCCGCGCGCGCCCCGCGCCCGAGCACCAGGCCGCGGGGGCGGGCGACACGTTCGTGGCGGCCGCGGCCGTCGCGCTGGCCGTGGGCGCCGCGCCCGCCGAGGCCGCCGACTTCGCCCAGCGGGCCGCCGACGTGGTCGTCTCGCGCCCCGGCACCGCCGTGTGCGCGCTGGCGGACGTGCACACGCCCGCCACCGGGGTGCCGGGCACGCTCGACCACGACGCCCTGCGCGCCGCCCTCGCGCGCGAGCGAGAGCGCGGCCGCACCGTGGTCTTCACGAACGGCTGCTTCGACCTGCTGCACCTGGGCCACACCGCGCATCTGCGGCAGGCCAAGGAGCTCGGCGACGTGCTCGTCGTGGCGCTCAACGACGACGCGTCGGTGCGCCGACTCAAGGGACCCGGCCGCCCGGTCACCCCCGTGGAGGACCGGGCGCGCGTGCTCGAGGCGCTCGAGAGCGTGGACTACGTCACCGTCTTCCGCGAGGACTCACCCTCGGCGCTGCTGGCCGACCTGCGGCCCGACATCTACGCGAAGGGCGGCGACTACGTGCCCGAGATGCTCGAGGAGACCGCCGTCGTGCGGGCGTACGGGGGAACGGTGCGGATCCTCGACTTCATCCCCGCGCACTCCACGAGCGAGATCGTCACCCGCATCGCCCAGCGCGCGCCGCTGCGCTGATCCGCCCTCCGGATCCGCCCCGCTATCCTTGCGACCGTGAGCGACTCGGTCCCCACCGTCCCCGTCGTCATGTGCACGTGGCGTCGCCCGGAGTACTTCCCCCGCACGCTGCGCGCGCTCGAGGCGCAGACGGGGGTCCGCGTCGAGCTGCACGTGTGGAACAACAATCCGGCCATCGCGGGCGAGCTGGAGCGCGCGGCGGAGGCGAGCCCGCTGACCGTGCGGTTCCACCACCACGACGAGAACATCGGCGGCTTCGGCCGCTTCCACCTGGCGCGCGAGCTCGCGCCCGCCCACCCCTACGTCGTGTTCGTCGACGACGATCAGCTGTTCGGCCCGCGGGCGATCGCCACGCTGCACGCCGAGGCGCGGCCCCGCAGCGCGAGCGGCTGGTGGGCCTACCGCTTCCCTCTGCCGCCGCACTACTGGCTGCGCCTGCCGGTGCGCCGCGGGCACCGGGCGCAGTACCTCGGCACGTGCGGCATGATCATCGACACCGCGGTGTTCCTCGACGAGCGGCTGTTCGCGTGCCCCGATCGCTTCCGCTTCGTCGAGGACGTCTGGCTCAGCTACGTCGCCGCGCACCTGAACGGCTGGACGCTGCGCCGCTCGCGCGCGACGTTCCTGTTCATCCCCGACACCCGCAACCAGTTCGCCGGGCTCATCCGCGAGAAGTACGAGTTCCTGCGCTACCTCCACGCCCGCGGCTGGCTGCGCCGCGGGTGAGGGCGCCGCGCCCGAGGGCGCGCGCGACTCAGAGCCCGAGTCGCTCCAGGAAGCCGTTGCGGAAGACGCCCCGCGGATCCATCCGCTCGCGCAGCGCGCGGAAGTCCTGCCAGCGCGGGTAGCGGCGGGCGATGTCGGCCGGATCCGTGCCGAAGATCTTGCCCCAGTGCGGTCGCGCGTCGAACGGAACCAGCGCGCCCTCGACCGCCGCCACGGCGCGCCGGGCCGCGGCCTCGTCGCTGCGCCACGTGAAGTGCAGCGCCACGGAATCGCGCCCGCCCGACGGGCTCAGCCACAGGTCGTCGCCCGCCACCGTGCGCACCTCGCACACGTGCAGCGCGGGCGCGACCGTCGGGGCGATGCCGCGCAGCGCCTCGATCGCGGCGACCGCCTGCTCGCGCGCCACGAGGTACTCGCTCTGCAGCTCGTCGCCGGCCGAGGGCGTGAACTCGAGGCGGAAGTGCGGCAGGCGCTCGAACCAGGCGCCGGGCACGCCGCCCTGGGTACTGCACGCCGCGGCGTCGGCGCCCGGGACGGGGTGGCGGGGCCCGTCGGCGGGCACGGCTCCCACCGCCGCCGGCACCTCGCCGTCGAGCGGCGCGAGGCCGCCCGAGGGCACGCGCCGCTTCACCCACAGCTGCTGCGCGACGTCCGGATCGGCCCACGTGGTGAACACGCTCACGCTGTCGCCCAGCGCGGTGACCTCGTCGAGGCGCGCCAGGACGTCGTCCCAACGGGGCCCGTCGAACACCTGCTGCGCCACATCGTACGCCGGCTCGGTGTCGAGCTCGAGGCTCGTGACGACGCCGAGCGCGCCGAGCGACACGACGGCGCCGGGGAAGTCGGCATCACCGCGGCGCAGCTCGACGAGCTCGCCGTCGGCCGTCACGAGGGTGAGCGCCCGCACCGCCGCGGACAGGCTGCGCAGGCCGTTCCCCGACCCGTGCGTGCCCGTGGCCACCGATCCGGCGATCGAGATGTGCGGCAGCGAGGCGAGGTTCGCCAGCGCCCGGCCGCGCGCGTGCAGCACGGGCGCGACGTCGCCGTACCGCAGGCCCGCCGACACGCGCACCCCGCCGTCGAGCGGCTCGATCTCACGGGGCATGCCCTCCAGCGACACCTGCACCCCGTCGGTGTCGGCGATGTCGTTGAAGGAGTGGCGCGTGCCCACGACGCGCACGCGCTCGGATCCCGCGAGCGCGTCGCGCAGCTCGTCGAGCGAACCCGGGCGCAGCACCCGCCGCGCCCGGTACGCGATGTTGCCCGCCCAGTTGGCGCCGGCATCCGCCATGCTCACAGCCCCTCCGCGATGTGGTGGTAGACCTGGTTCCACTTCAGCTCGTTGTGGAAGCCGGCCGTCGTCGTGTGCTCGTCGATGACGAGCAGCTCGATGCCCGCCATCTGCGCGAAGTCGCGGAACGCGTCGACGCCCACCGCGGTCGTCATGACGGTGTGGTGGGCGGCGCCGGCGGCCATCCAGCACGCGGCGCTCGTGGGCAGATCCGGCTGCGGGTGCCACACGGCCCGGCCGACGGGGAGCTTGGGCAGATCGGGCGCCTCGACGTTCTCGACGACGTTGGCCGTGAGGCGGAAGCGCGTGCGCATGTCGCTGAGGGCGACGACGAGCGCGGGGCCCGGGTCGGCCGTGAACACGAGGCGCACGGGATCGTCCTTGCCTCCGATGCCGAGGGGATGGATCTCCGCCCTCGGCCGCGTCGTCGTCAGCGACGGCGACACCTCGAGCATGTGGGCGCCGAGGATGAGCTCCTCGCCCGGCGTGAGGTCGTAGGTGTAGTCCTCCATGAGGCTCGCGCCGCCCGGCAGGCCGGCGCCCATGACGGCGGCGACGCGCACGAGCACGGCGGTCTTCCAGTCGCCCTCCGCGCCGAATCCGTAGCCCTCGGCCATGAGCCGCTGCACGGCGATGCCCGGCAGCTGCTTCAGCGCGCCGAGGTCCTCGAAGCTGTCGGTGAAGGCGTCGAAGCCGCCCTCCGTGAGGAACGCCCGCAGGCCGGCCTCGATGGCCGCCGCGTCGCGCAGCGACTGGTGGCGCGCGCCACCGGGCTTCAGCTCGTCGGCCACGTCGTACAGCCGCTCGTACTCGGCCACGAGCGCGTCGATCTCGGCGTCGGTGGCGGCCTCGACGCGCGCGACGAGCTCGTTCACGCCCCACGTGTTCACCTGCACGCCCAGGCGGATCTCGGCCTCGGTCTTGTCGCCCTCCGTGACGGCGACGAAGCGCATGTTGTCGCCGAAGCGCGCCACCTTCATGCCGCGGGCGGCGGCGAGGCCCGCCGCGGCGCGGATCCACGTGGCCACCTCGCCCGCGACGCGCTCGTCGCTGACGTGCCCGACCACCGTCTTGCGGGCCACACCGAGGCGGCTCTGGATGTACCCGAACTCGCGGTCGCCGTGGGCGGCCTGGTTCAGATTCATGAAGTCGAAGTCGATCGTGTCCCACGGCAGGGCCACGTTCGCCTGCGTGTGCAGGTGCAGCAGCGGCTTGCGCAGCTCCTCGAGCCCCGCGATCCACATCTTCGCGGGGCTGAACGTGTGCATCCAGGCCACGACGCCCAGCACGGCGTCGTCGGCGTTCGCCTCGAGCATGGCGCGGCGGATGGCGGCCGAATCGGTGAGGACGGGCTTCCAGACGATGCGCGCGGGCACGACCTCGTGCGCGTCGAGCACGGTCGCCACCTCGCGCGACTGCTCGGCGACCTGGCGGAGGGTCTCCTCCCCGTACAGTCCCTGGCTCCCCGTGAGGAACCAGACCTCCTTGTCGGCATAGGGCTTCGTCATGCGATTCTCCTTCGTGTGCCCGGCGCCTCAGCGCTGGCCGTAGACGTTCTGGTAGCGATCGAAGAGCGAGTCGACGATCTGCGGCGGGAGGGCGATCGGGTCACCCAGCTGGCGCGAGATGTGCACGGTCCGCGCCACCTCCTCGAGGAGGACGGCCGCCTTCACCGCCTCCTTCGCATCCCCGCCGATCGTGAAGGGGCCGTGGTTGCGCATGAGCACGGCCTTGGAGCGGTGGCCCGAGAGCGTCTCGACGATGCCGCGGCCGATCGAGTCGTCGCCGATGACGGCGAACGGCCCGACGGGGATCGCCCCGCCGAACTCGTCGCCCATCATCGTGAGCACGCACGGGATCTCCTCGCCGCGCGCGGCCCACGCCGTCGCGTACGTCGAGTGCGTGTGCACGACGCCGTTCACCTCCGGCATGTGGGCGTACACGTAGGCGTGCGCGGCCGTGTCGGACGACGGGCTGCGGTCGCCTTCGACGAGCTCGCCGTCGAGGTCGGTGACCACCATGGCGTCGGCGTCGAGCTCGTCGTACGACACCCCCGACGGCTTGATGACGAGCAGATCGGGGGCGCCGCCCACGCCCTTGACCCGCTCGGAGACGTTGCCGGCCGTCCAGACGACCAGCTCCCAGCGGATGAGCTCGGCGTGCAGCCGCGCCACCCTCTCCTTCGCGGCGTCGACCGCGGCGCGCATCCCTGCGGGCACCTCGTTCACGGCGGGCATGTGCTCTCCCTTCAGCGGATGGCCTCGGCGGCGGCGCGCTCGGCGGAAAGGCCCGCCTCCCAGCGCGACAGGAACGCCTCGTGGTCGGTGCGGTCCGCCTCGGTCGGCTCCACCCGCACGGCGTCGATCTCGCCGAACACGCGGGCGGCGAGCCACTCGGACAGCGGCGGCACCTCGCCGCGGCGGGCCTCGGCGGCGTACCGCGCGAGCAGCGCCATGCCCCACGCGCCGCCCTCGCCCGCGGTGTCCGAGACGGCCACCGGCGCGCCCAGCGCGGCGGCGAGCAGCCGCTGCGCGGCGCCCTTCGTGCGGAACATGCCGCCGTGCGCGCTGATCTCGTCGATCCGCACGCCCTCGCCGGCCAGCGTGCGCATGCCCATGCTCAGGGTCGCGAACGCGCCGCGCACCTGGGCGCGCATGAGGCCGGCCAGCGTCAGGCGCGATTCGGGGGTGCGCACGATCATGGGGCGGCCCTCGTCGAGCCCGGCGATCGGCTCGCCCGAGAGGTGGTTGTAGGCGAGGATGCCGTCGTCCGCGCCGGCATCGAGGGCGCCGCCCAGCAGCGCGCCGAACACCTCGTCTCGCGTGGCGGACGAGCCGACGCGGCCGGCGAACTCGTGGAAGACGCCCGCCCACTCGCCCAGCTCGCTGACGCCGTTGTTGCAGTGCACCATGGCCACGGCCTCGCCCGAGGGCGTCGCGACAAGGTCGATGTCGGCGTGGCGGCCCGCCAGGGGCCGCTCGAGCACGACCATCGCGAAGATGCTCGTCCCCACGCTCACGTTGCCCGTGCGCGGGGCGACGGCATTCGTCGCGACCATGCCGGTGCCCGCGTCGCCCTCGGGCGGCGCGGCGACGGCGCCGGGGCGCAGCACGCCGGTGGCGTCCAGCAACGCGGCGCCCTCGGCCGTGAGCGCGCCGGCCGGCTCCCCCGCGCGGCGCACGGGCGGCAGCACGCTGCCCAGCCGCAGGTGCGGCGCGCCCGCGTCGGCGAGCAGCGCGTCGGCCGTGCGCATCCGCTCCGCGTCGTAGTCGCCCGTCGCGGGATCGACGGGGAACATGCCCGAGGCGTCGCCGATGCCGAGCACCCGCTCGCCCGTGAGCAGCTCGTGCACGTGGCCCGCGAGGGTCGTGATGTGCGCGATGCGCCCCACGTGCTCCTCACCGTCCAGCACCGCCTGGTTCAGGTGGGCGATCGACCAGCGCAGCGGGATGTTCACATCGAGCGCGTCGGAGAGGGCCGCGGCCGCCCGCGTCGTGTTGACGTTGCGCCAGGTGCGGAACGGGACGAGCAGCTCGCCGTCGGCGTCGAACGCGAGGTAGCCGTGCATCATGGCCGACACGCCCACGGCCGCGAGCCGCTCGAGACGCTCGCCGTGCTCCCGCTCGACCTCCGCCGCGAGCGCCGCGTACGCGGACCGGAGACCGGCGCGCGCGTCGTCGAGCCGGTAGGTCCACAGGCCGTCGGCCAGCTCGTTGTCCCACGCGTGGTGGCCCGAGGCGAGCATGCGGCCGTCGGCATCGACGAGACACGCCTTGATGCGGGTGGATCCGAGCTCGATGCCGAGCGAGGCGCGTCCCTCCCGGATGGCCTCGCGCGCCGATGTGATGGTTCGCTGCGTCATCGCTCGCTTCCCGTCGTCGTCTGCATCCGTCGCCGATGCCGGCCCCCGGACATGTTAGCGCTCACACACGCCGCGCGGAACCCGCACCCGGCGGCGGCGCCGTGCTGCCGCGGACGATCAGCTCCGGCGCCACGGCGCCGCGGCCGTCCTCCCCGCCCGCGATGGCCCGCACCACCTCGTCGGCGAGCCGCTCGAACGGCTGCCGCACCGTGGTGAGCGGCGGCAGGAGGTGCGCGGATCCGTCGATGTCGTCGAAGCCCACGACGGACGCGTCGTCCGGCACGCGCAGCCCGGCCTCGGCGAGCGCGTGGACCACGCCGATGGCGAGGTAGTCGTTGGCGCAGAAGACCGCCGTGACCGCGCCGTCGCGCACCTCGTCGGCCAGGCGCACGCCGACCGCGTGCCCGTGCCGCGCGCTCCATCCCCCGGCGCGCAGGATGCGCGGCGGCGCTCCGGCCGAGCGCATGGCGTCGGCGTACCCGCCCGCGCGCTCGATCGCGTCGAACCAGTCGTCCTCGCCCTGCACGTGGGCGATGCGCTCGTGGCCCCGCTCGCGCAGGTGCCGCGTGGCCGCCGCCGCGCCCGCGCGCTGGTCGATGGACACGTACCGCGCCGCGCCGGCCCCGGGCGCGTCGCCGCGCGCGGCCACCACGACGACGGGCACGGGCAGCGCGATCCCGTCGATCAGGAGCGCGATGTCCCGCGTCGGCGCGATCACGACCACGCCGTCGACGCCCTGATCCATGAGCCGATCGAGCACGCGGGCCGCGCCCTCGGAGTCGGGCGCGGCGAGCGAGGCGAGCGACACGAAGAAGCCGGATGCGCGCGCGGCGCGCTCGATCGCGAGGACCGCGCTGGCGATGCCGAACTGCGTGGTGCCCGCCGTCATGACGCCCAGCACGCCGGTGCGCGCGGTCACGAGCGCCCGCGCGGCCTGATTGCGGCGGTAGCCGAGCGTCTCGATCGCCGCGAGCACCCGCTCGCGCGTGTCCTGCCGCACGTACGCATGACCGTTCAGCACGCGCGAGACCGTCTGATGCGACACGCCGGCGGCGGCCGCGACATCGCTCATCGACGGCGGCCGGGTGCGGGGCATGCGCCTCAGCGTAGCCACGGCGCCGCACCGTACGCGAGGATGGACCCCGGGGCCGCGCAGGGCAGCCGGCGCCGGAAGGGATCGACGTGAGCGAGAATCCGATCGACGTGCTGGAGAACGATCACTGGCGCGTGGGCATCCTGCCCGGGACGGGCGGATCCGTGGCCTTCGGACAGGTGCGGCACGAGGGCCGATGGCGCGACGTGCTCCGCCCCACGCCCGAGCCGGGCGCCGCCGCCGCCTCGGCGACGGCCAGCTATCCGCTGATCCCGTGGTCCAATCGCGTGGCCGGCGGCCTGTTCTCGTTCGCGGGCGTGACGTGGGAGCTGGACCGCAACGAGAAGGACCGCAACGCCCTGCACGGCGTGGCCATGAACCACCCGTGGCGGGTGCTCGAGCGCACGCCGGAGCTCCTGCGTCTCGGCTTCGACTCGGAGGGGGTGCCCCCGCAGAAGTGGCCGTGGCGCTTCTCGTCCGAGCTCACCTACGAGCTGCGCGGCGACCGGCTCGTCGTCGACACGCTGCTGCGCAACGAGGCCGAGGAGCCCGTGCCGGCCGGCTTCGGCCACCACCCGTACTTCGTGCGCCGCATGGACGGCGACGCCGAGGAGGTGCGCGTGCGCATCCCCGCCGCCGAGATGTTCGAGCTCGTCGAGTGCATCCCGCACGACGCCCCCGTCCCCGTCGAGCCCCGCGTCGACTTCCGCGAGCTGCGCACCCTCGGCGACGTGCACATCGACGACGACCTCACCGGCCTCTCCGACGACGGCGCGTCGCTGATCCGGTACGAGGCGCTGGACATCGTGCACGAGGCCGACCCGCTGTACACGCAGCGGATCCTCTTCGCACCGCCGAACAAGGACTTCTTCGCGCTCGAGCCCGCGACGAACGCCAACGACGGCTTCAACCTGTTCGACCGCGGCATCGCCGGCAACGGCGTGTTCACGCTGGCGCCGGGCGAATCGGCCTCGGCCGCCTGGTCGCTCACCGTCGTCCCGCGCTGACCGGTTCGCCAGAAGCAGCTCACCTCACCCGAGGGGGTCGGCCAGGAGGGGCTCGAACGCGGCCTCGGCGGCGCCGATGAGCAGGCGGTCGGCGCCGAGCGCGGCGGCGCGGATCTCGACGCGCTCGGCGGGCGCCGCGAGCGCCTGCGCCCGCACCGCCGCGACCAGGCCCTCCGGATCGTGCGCGCGCAGGATGGCGAGGAACCCGCCCAGCACGATCACCGAGGGGTTCAGCACGTTGACGGCGTTCGCGAGCGTCGCCGCGAGGACCCGCCGCTGCCGCGCGATCTCGGCCGCCACGGCGGGATCTGCCGACGCGGCGAGCGCGCGGGCGAGTGCCTCGTCGTCGGCGACGCCGAGGCCGGCCGCGTCGAGCAGCCTCGCCCTGTTCACCTCGTCCTCCAGGACGCCGCGAGGCACCCGGCGGTCCGCGGCCTCCGTGATGCTCGGGCGGCTCTGGCCCCACTCCCCCGCGTAGCCGTCCGCGCCGCCCATCGCGACGCCCTGCATCACGACGCCGCCGCCGATGCCGGACGGGCCTCCGTTCAGGTAGACGACGTCGCCGTGGTCGCGCGCGGCGCCGAACAGCCGCTCGGCGCGCGCGCCCAGTGACGCGTCGTTGCCGACGGCGACCGGCAGCCCCGTGGCGTCCTCGATCCGTCCCGCGACGTCGGCCTCCCGCCATCCGAGGTGGGGCGCGAGCCGGACCATCCCGTCCGCCGCGCGGACGAGACCGGGCACGGCCACGCCGATCCCCACGATCCGCGCGCCGCGCAGCGCCCCGGCGCGCCATCCGCTCACGATCCGGGCGACGGCCGCCGCCACCTCGTCGACGCCCGCGGGTCCGCCGGCCTCCTCGCGGACGCGCTCGCGCACCCGACCGCCGAGTGCGACCGCGCCGACCTCGAGCGCGTCGACCTCGGGGTTGACGGCGATCGCGACGACGTCGTCGCTCGGGGCCACGATGGGCGAGGGCCGACCCACCCGCCGGGTCGGGTCCGGATCCCGCTCCTCGACGAGGCCGGCGCCGGCGAGCGCCGTGACGAGGTCGGAGACCGTGGAGCGGTTCAGCCCCGTCTCGGCGGTGAGCATCGCGCGGGAGCGGGCACCCTCGTGGTGCACGAGCCGCAGCACCTCGCCGAGATTGGCGCGGCGCACGCCCTCCAGACTCATCGCGCGCTCGACCATCCGCCACCTCGTCCCGCCGGGTTTGTTGTCCCCGCCACGATATCGGCAGGCGGGACGGGCCCCGCGACGGCACGGCCGGGGCGGCGACGGCGCGGCCCGACCCCCGCCTCGGGCAAGCGGGGGTCGGGCCGCGGGCGGGTCAGCGCACGGTCACCGTCACCGTGCGCGGGTCGTCCGGGCCCACGGCGTGCACGTCGCCCGTGAGCACGACGGTTGCTCGCGTCGTCGCCTCGCCCGGCACGTCCCTGGCGGCCTGCGCCCGCGCGTTCGCGATGACGCCGCCTGTGGACTCCTGCGCCTGCGCGGCCCGCGGCGACGCCTCGGCGTGCGAGCCGACCCACACCTCCACCTCGCCGGGCTCCACGACGCGTCGCAGGTCGCGACCCGTGAGGGCGAAGCGCTGGGCCGGCACGTCGAAGGCCACGCGGCGCGACTGGCCCGGCTCCAGCGCCACGCGGGCGTAGCCGAGCAGCTGCGCGACGGGGCGGGTGACGGAGGCGGCGACGTCGCGCCCGTACAGCTGCACGACGTCGACCCCGGCGCGCTCGCCCGTGTTCGACACCGTCACGGCCGCCGCGAAGCGCCCGTCCGTCGCCGCCGACGCGTCGACGTCGAGGTCGGTGTACGAGAAGGTCGTGTACCCCAGGCCGAATCCGAACGGCCGCACGGGCGTCGAGTCGGTGGAGGTGACGTCCGAGGGACCGCCGAGCACCGGGCGCAGGTAGCCGTAGGGCTGGGCACCCGCGGAGCGCGGCAGGCTCAGCGGCAGCCGCCCGGAGGGGCTCTGCTCGCCGGTCAGGATCGACGCGATCGCCCGCCCGCCCTCCTCGCCGGGGAAGAACGACTGCAGCACCGCGGCGGGCCGGGCGCCCGCGGGCGCGTCGAGCGCCCACGCCAGGTCGTACGGGCGCCCCGTCAGCAGCACGACGACGACGGGTGTGCCCGTGGCGGCCACGCGCTCCACGAGCTCGCGCTGCACGCCCGGCAGATCGAGCGATTCCACGTCGTTGCCCTCGCCCACGGTGCCCCGGCCGAACAGGCCGGCCTGGTCGCCCACGACGACGACCGCGACATCGGCGGCCGACGCCGCGGCCACGGCCTCCTCGAAGCCTTCCCGACCGTCGCCCTCGACCTCGCAGCCGCGCGCGTAGACGACCTCCGCATCGGGCAGCGCCTCCTCGAGCGCCTCGCGCACGGTGGGGATCTCGATGCCGATCTCGTACTCGGGGTGGTGCGCGAGCACGTGGTTGGCGAAGGAGTAGCAGCCCTGCAGGGCGTCGGCGCGGTCGGCGTTCGGCCCGAGCACCGCCACGCGCCGCGCGTCGGCGGCCAGCGGCAGCACGCCGTCGTTCGCGAGCAGCACGACCGACTCGGCCGCCAGCCGGCGCGCGATGTCGCGGTGACGGGGCCCGTCGAGCGCGACCGACGCGGGCGGCTCGTCCTCGAACGCGTCGGCGTCGAGCAGTCCCAGCTCCTCCTTCTGCGACAGCACGCGCAGCACCGCGCGGTCGAGGTACGACTCGTCCAGCAGCCCGGAGCGCACGCGCTCCAGCAGCGGGGCCAGGTAGGCGTCGCCCGTGGGCAGCTCCACGTCGATGCCGGCGCGCAGGGCGAGCTCGCCCGCCTCGCCGCGGTCGGCGGCCACGCCGTGCATCACCTCGAGGAAGCCGACGGAGAAGTAGTCGGCCACGACCACGCCGTCGAAGCCGAGCTCGTCACGCAGCAGCGTCGTGAGCAGGGCGGGATCGGAGGCGACGGGCACGCCGTCGATCTCGGCGTAGCTGTTCATGACCGACCGCACCCCGCCGTCGCGGATGGCCATCTCGAACGGCGGGAGGAAGACGTCGGCCACCTCGCGGGGGCCGGCGTGCACGGGCGCGTGATTGCGCCCCGCCTGCGAGCCCGAGTAGCCGAGGAAGTGCTTCAGCGTGGCGTGCACGCCCGCGCCCTGCAGGCCCCGCACGTACGCCGTGCCGATCGTCCCGACGACGTACGGATCCTCCGCGATGCACTCGTCGACCCGCCCCCAGCGGGGGTCGCGGATGACGTCGAGCACGGGAGCCAGGCCCTGGTGGATGCCCAGCTCGCGCATCGACGCGCCGACGGCCTCGCCCATCTCGGCCACGAGCTCCGGGTCGAACGACGCCCCCCAGGCCAGGGGCGTGGGGAAGGTGGCGGCCTTCCACGCCGCGAGCCCCGTGAGGCACTCCTCGTGCACGATGGCGGGGATGCCCAGGCGCGTCTCGCGCTTGAGCCGCCGCTGCTCGCGCCACAGCCACGCCGCCCGCTCCTCCGGCTCGACGGGCCGGGTGCCGTAGACGCGCGTGTAGTGCCCGATGCCGTCGCGCGTGATGTCGGCCAGCGAGCGGCCGTCCTTCGCCGTGCTCATCTCGTCGGCCATCGGCGCGACGACCTCGCCGCCCTGGTCGATCCAGTACCCGACGAGCTGTGCGGCCTTCTCCTCCAGCGTCATGCGCGAGAGCAGCTCGCGCACGCGCTCGGAGGCGTCGCCCCGGTGCGCGGCGGTGGCGGTGAGCGTGGCGTCGGTCACGTCGTTCTCCTTCTTCTGCGCCGCGAGCGCGGGCGCCTCGGTCGTCTGCGCGGGCGTGACCGGCGTCATCCCTTCACCGCCCCGGTGAGGCCGCCCACGATGCGGCGCTCGAACAGGCTGAAGAAGATGAGCGCCGGCAGCATCGACAGCGAGGTGTAGGCGAGCACGCGGGCCGTGTCGACGGAGTACTGCGACGAGAAGTTCTGCACGCCCAGCGGCAGCGTGTACAGCGAGCTGTCGGTGAGGATGAACAGCGGCAGCATGTAGCCGTTCCACGAGCCCACGAACGCGAGGATCCCCACGGTGATCACGCCGGGCAGGCTCAGCGGGATCACCATGCGCCAGAAGAAGCCGAGGCGTCCGGTGCCGTCGATCGAGGCCGCCTCCTCGAGCTCCTTCGGGATCGCCCTCAGGAACGGCACGAGGATGATGATGGTCGTCGGCAGCGCGAACGCGATCTGCGGCAGGATGACGCCGCCCAGGCTGTTCACCAGCCCGAGGTTCCGCACGAGCAGGTACAGCGGCGTGATCGCCACCGTGATGGGGAACATCAGCCCCGCGGCGAACAGGGAGTACATGACGCCCTTGCCGCCGAAGTCGTAGCGGGCGATGACGTAGCTCGCCATCACGCCGAGCGCCACGGCGCCGGCGGTCGTGCCGAGTGCGACGAGGGTGGAGTTCCACGTGGCCGACCAGAACTCGCTGCCCGCGAGCACGTCGCCGTAGTTCGCGAGCTGCCAGGGCGCCGGCCAGCCCGACGGGTCCTGGGTGATCTGGGCGTTGGTGCGGAAGCCGCCGATGATGATGTACAGCACCGGCGTGATGCAGATGCTGATGAGGATGACCGCCAGCAGGTACACCCAGGGGCTGCCCCACTTCTCCTTCGGCGCGCGGGGGCGCCTGTTGCGGCCGATCGCCTGGATCGCCACCGAGGTCGCGGTCATCGCTCGGCCCTCCCGTCCGTGATGGCTCCCGCCGTGTCGCGCCGCAACACGAAGCGCTGGTACACGAGGGCGACGGTGAGCGAGATGAGGAACAGCATCACCGCGACGGCGTTTCCGAAGCCGTAGTTCCCGGCGAGGTGGCCGTTCTGGTACATGTACGTGGCCATGGTGGACGTGCCGGCGGTGGCCGCCACGTACTGGCCCCAGATGATGTTGACGAGGTCGAACAGCTGCAGCGAGCCGATGATCGACAGGAACGCCCAGATGCGGATCGTCGGGCCGAGCAGCGGCAGCGTGATGCTCCACTGCGTCTTCCAGAACCCGGCTCCGTCGATCGCGGCCGCCTCGTACAGCTCCTCCGGGATCGACTGCATGCCCGCAAGCATGAGGATCACCGCGAAGCCGATGTACTTCCACGAGATGATGAGCATCAGGGTCCAGATGGCCACATCGGGATCCGCGATCCACGACTGCCGGAGCCACTCGAGGCCGAGCTTGCCGAGCAGCGAGTTGACGGCGCCGTTGTCCTGCATCATCAGGCTCCAGCCCGTGCCGACGACGACCTCGGAGATGACGTAGGGCACGAAGATGAGCACGCGGATGAGCGAGCGGCCCTTCATCTTCTGGTTCATCAGAAGGGCGAACAGGATCGCGAGCGGGCCCTGCAGCAGCAGCGACAGGAACACGATCGCGAAGTTGTGGCCGACCGCGGCGCGGAAGGTCTCGTCCTCCCAGATGAGGACGTAGTTGCGCAGCCCCACGAACTCGGTGGGCCAGCCGAAGCCGTTCCACTTGAAGAAGCCGTAGAACGCGGCCATCACCACCGGGAAGATGACGAAGGCGACGAAGACGATGAGCGCCGGTCCCGAGAGGAGCGCGATCTCGCCGCGCTTGCGCCAGTCGGCCCGCGGCTTCCGCCTGCCGGTCACCGGGGCGGGCGCGGTGCCCGCCCCGGTGTCGGCGATCCTCTCAGGCACGGGCGCGGAGCGCAGTGCCTGGGTGTCGGTCATGGTCCGCGATCAGCCTCGCTCGGACGCCGTGACGACGCCGTCGACGAGCGACTGCGCGTCGCCCTGACCGGCCAGCATGTCGACGACGCCCGTGTTCAGCGCGTTGCCCACGTTCTGGCCCAGCGCCGTGTCGAGCCACAGGGTGACGTACGCGGCCTCGCCGTACGCCTCCATGAGCGGCTGCAGCGACGGGTCGGTCACGGCGCCGAGCGCCTCGGACGACGCGGGGATCGTCTGGTACGCCTCGGCGTACTTCTCCTGCCACTCCTTGCCCGAGATGAAGTTCAGGAACTCCTCGCACGCCGACGGCGAGTCGACCGAGCACGAGTAGCCGTCGACGCCGCCCATCATGGCGGTCGGGTCGCCGTCTCCGCCGTCCACGGCGGGGAACGGGAACCAGCCGAGGTCGGGTAGCGGCTGCTCGTCCGGGGTCAGGCTGGCGATGACGCCCACGTTCCAGGCGCCCATGAGCTCCATGCCCGCCTGGTGGTTGGCGATGAGGCCGGCCGACGAGTTCGCGCCCTCCTGCGGGTCGGTGGTGAGGAAGCCCTCGTGGAACGGCTCGGTCCCGGCGAACTCCTCGAGGTTCTGCGCGGCCTCGAGCCAGCAGCCGTCCGTGAAGTCGGGGTTGGTCGTGAGGTTCGAGATGACGTCCTCGCTGCACGCGCGCAGCGCGAAGAAGTAGTACCAGTGCGCGGCGGGCCAGGCGGCCTTGCCGCCCAGCGCGATCGGCTGGATGCCCGCGGCCTTGAGCTTGTCGACGGCCTCGCCGAGCTCGTCGATGGTCGTCGGCGTCTCGGTGATGCCGGCCTGCGCGAACAGGTCCTTGCTGTAGAAGATGCCGCCGGGCAGCACCGCGGTCGGCACCGCGTAGATCTTGTCCTCCAGCGTGAAGGCGTTGAAGGACCCCTCGCCGAGCGCCTCCCTCACGTCGTCGTCGATCGCACCGGTGAGGTCCTTGACCTGCCCCGCCGCCACGATGTCGGCGAGCTTGCCGCCGCCGCGCTGCAGGAAGATGTCGGGCATGTCGCCCGAGTTGACGGCCGTCTGCAGCTTGCCGTCCAGGTCCTCGTTCTGCACCGAGGTCACGTTGATCGTGACGCCGGGGTTCTCCTCGGCGAACGCCGCGGCCGCCTCCTCCCAGAACTCCTTGCCGGGGCCCGTGGTCGAGTTGTGCCACATCGTCATCTCGACGCTGCCGTCGTCGCCGCCGCCGGTGTCGCCACCGGCACAGCCGGACAGCCCGAGCGCCCCCACGGCCACGACCGCCGCCGCGGCGGTCCATGCCTTCCGAACGTTCATGCGCAGGTCTCCTCTTCGTTGAGTGATCGACGCACCCGCTCGACGCTGTTGTCGAGTCCTCCAGGCGTGTCGCGTCCACTGTGACATCGGTCGCGCAACGTGTCAATCGTTGTCGATAACGTTTTCGCTCTCCGTAGAGATCGATCCCCGACGCGGCGTGAATATGCCGCGGGGCGGCGCCGCGACGCCGTCCGATGGGGCTACCGTGAGGGATCATGACGGCGAACGCACTCGACCCGCGGCCCGGCCGACGGATCACGATCACGGATGTCGCGCGCGCGGCGGGGGTCTCGGTCGCCACGGTCTCGAAGGTCATCAACGGCCGCGACGGCATCGCCGACGCCACGAGCAAGCGCGTGCTCGGCATCGTGCGCGACCTCGGCTACGAGAGCTCGCTCGTCGCCACCTCGATGCGGCGCCGCCGCACGCAGGTCGTCGGCGTGCTCGTCGCCGAGTTCGAGCCCTTCGCCGTGCAGCTGCTGCGCGGCGTCTCGACGGCGCTGCAGGGCACCGAGTACGACATCCTCGCGTACGCCGGAAGCGTGTCGGCGGGCGAGCACACCGGCTGGGAGCGGCGGTCGCTGTCGCGCCTGGGCGGCACCCTCATCGACGGCGCGATCATCGTCACCCCCACCGTGGCGCTGCCGGAGACGGACATGCCCGTCGTCGCGATCGATCCGCACACGGGCCCCATGGGCCCGGCGACCGTCGACACCGACAACCTGGGCGGTGCCCGCGCCGCGACCGAGCACCTCGTCTCGCTGGGACACCGCCGCATCGCGCACCTGCGAGGCCGCGCAGACCTCGAGTCCGCGCAGCTGCGCGAGCGCGGCTACCGCGAGGCGCTCGAGGGCGCGGGGCTGCCGTTCGACCCGGCCCTCGTCGCCGACGGCGGCTACCGCGCCGCCGACTCGACCGCCGCCGCGGCCGCACTGCTCGACCTGCCCGAGCCGCCCACGGCGATCTTCGCCGCGAACGACCTCTCCGCGATCGAGGCCATGCGCGTCGCCGCCGAGCGCGGGCTGCGCATCCCCGAGGACCTCTCGGTCGTCGGCTTCGACGACATCCCGGAGGCCGTCGCGTCCACGCCGGCCCTCACCACCGTGCGCCAGTCGCTGCACGCGATGGGTGCGGCCGCCGTGCGCATGCTGCTGGGGATCTTCGACGGCCGCGACGGCGAGCACATCCGCATGCCCGCCGAGCTCGTCGTGCGCGGATCGACCTCCCGCCCACCGCGGTAGCCCCCACCGACACCGACACCGAGGAGCTGACATGGACGTCATCCCCCACCGCACCGGCAGCGCCGAGATCGTGCTCACCACCGGCGGCGGCGCGCCGCTCGCCCACCACGAGGTGACCGTCGAGCAGACGCGACACGCGTTCGGCTTCGGCAACATCGGCTTCGACCTCATCCCGCACGCGTGCGGCGAGGAGGACGCGTCGCGGCTGGCCGAGGACTGGCTCGGCCTGTTCGACACGGCCACGCTGCCGTTCTACTGGGGGCGCTTCGAGCCCGAGCGCGGGCGGCCCGACACGGCGCGCCTGCTCACCGCCGCGCGCTGGTTCGCCGAGCGCGGCGTGCGCCTGAAGGGCCACCCGCTCGTGTGGCACACCGTGAAGGCGCCGTGGCTCGATCCGCTCCCCTCCGACGAGGCCGAGCGGCTGCTGCGCGAGCGCGTGGCGCGGGAGGTCGCGGACTTCACGGGCATGATCGACGCGTGGGACGCCATCAACGAGGTGGCGATCATGCCGGTCTTCGAGAACGAGCCCGACGGCGTGCCCAACGCCGTCTCGCGCCTGGCGCGCCAGCTCGGCCGCACCGGCATCGTCCGGCTCGCGTTCGAGACGGCGCGCGCGGCGAACCCCTCGGCGACGCTGCTCATCAACGACTTCGACCTCTCGGAGCGGTACGAGCGCGTCATCGAGGACGCGCTCGAGACGGGCGTGCGGATCGACGCCATCGGCCTCCAGACGCACATGCACCAGGGGTACCGCGGCGAGGAGTGGCTGCTCGCGAAGGCCGATCGCTTCGCGCGCTTCGGGCTGCCGCTGCACTTCACCGAGGTGAGCCTCGTCTCCGGCCGGCTGATGCCGCCGGAGATCGACGACCTCAACGACTACGTCGTCGACGAGTGGCCGTCGACGCCCGAGGGCGAACAGCGGCAGGCCGACGAGCTGGAGCGGATGTACCGCGCCCTCGTCGCGCATCCCGCCGTCGCGGCGATCACGTACTGGGGCATCTCGGACGCCGGCGCGTGGCTCGGCGCGCCGATCGGGCTGCTGCGCGCCGACGGCAGCCGCAAGCCGTCGTACGACCGGCTGCACGCCCTCATCCGCGGCGAGTGGTGGCTCGCGCCCACCCCGCTCCGCACGGACGGCGACGGCCGCGTGCGCGTGGAGGGCTGGCGCGGCCGCTATCGCGTCGCCGCCGGTGCGGCGAGCGCGGAGTTCGAGCTCAGCGGGAGCGCCGACGGGCCGGTGCCCGTGCAGCTCTGAGCCGCGTCATCCCCGCGCCGCACGCCGCTGCGCGAGCAGCGCGGCGGCGCGCCGTGAACCCATTGCGGCGGCACCTCGGCCTTGATATGTTCTGTTTCACAACAATTCACCGACGACGCTGAAAGCGGGTCCCCCATGTCCCTCACCCCCACCAAGGACGACCGGTTCTCGTTCGGACTCTGGACCATCGGATACAACGGCACCGACCCGTTCGGCGGACCCACGCGGCCCGCGCTCGACGTGGTCCACGCCGTCGAGAAGCTGGCAGAGCTCGGGGCCTACGGTCTCACCTTCCACGACGACGACCTGTTCGCCTTCGGCTCGACCGACGCCGAGCGCCAGACGCAGATCGACCGCCTCAAGCAGGCCCTCGCCGACACCGGGCTGATCGTCCCGATGGTCACGACCAACCTGTTCAGCGCCCCCGTCTTCAAGGACGGCGGCTTCACCTCGAACGACCGCCAGGTGCGCCGCTTCGCGCTGCGCAAGGTGCTGCGCAACATCGACCTCGCCGCCGAGCTCGGCGCGAAGACGTTCGTGATGTGGGGCGGCCGCGAGGGCGCAGAGTACGACTCGGCGAAGGACATCCAGGCGGCGCTGGCGCGCTACAAGGAGGCCGTGGATCTGCTCGGCCAGTACGTGGTCGACAAGGGCTACGACCTGCGCTTCGCCATCGAGCCCAAGCCGAACGAGCCGCGCGGCGACATCCTGCTGCCCACGCTCGGCCACGCGCTCGCGTTCATCAACTCGCTCGAGCGCCCCGAGCTGGTGGGCCTGAACCCCGAGGTCGGCCACGAGCAGATGGCGGGCCTGAACTTCGCCGCGGGCATCGCGCAGGCGCTGTACCACGGCAAGCTCTTCCACATCGACCTCAACGGCCAGCGCGGCATCAAGTACGACCAGGATCTCGTGTTCGGTCACGGCGACCTGCACAACGCGTTCGCGCTCGTCGACCTCCTCGAGCACGGCTCGCCGGCGGGCGGCCCCGCCTACGAGGGCCCGCGTCACTTCGACTACAAGCCGAGCCGCACCGAGGACGAGCAGGGCATCTGGGACTCCGTCTCGGCCAACATGCGTACCTACCTGCTGCTCAAGGAGCGGGCCGACGCCTTCCGCGCCGACCCCGAGGTGCAGGAGGCGCTCAAGGCCGCGAAGGTCGACGAGCTGCGCGCCCCCACGCTGAACGAGGGCGAGTCGTACGACGACCTCCTGGCCGACCGCTCGGCCTTCGAGGAGTTCGACGCCGGCGCCTACCTCGGCGGGCACGGCTTCGGCTTCGTGCGCCTGCAGCAGCTGGCGACCGAGCACCTGCTCGGCGCGCGCTGACATGCCGCTGGTCGCGGGCGTCGACTCGTCGACGCAGAACTGCAAGGTCGTGGTGCGGGATCTCGCCACCGGCGCCGTCGTACGCACGGGGCGGGCCGCCCACCCCGACGGCAGCGAGGTCGACCCCGCGGCCTGGTGGGACGCACTGCAGGCGGCGCTCGCCCAGGCCGGCGGCCTGGGCGACGTCGCGGCGATCTCGATCGGCGGGCAGCAGCACGGCATGGTGGCGCTCGACGCGGACGGGCGGGTGATCCGACCCGCGCTGCTGTGGAACGACACCCGCTCGGCCGGCGCCGCCGCCGACCTCACCGCCGAGGTGGGGGCTGAGGAGTTCGCCCGGCGCACCGGCCTCGTGCCGGTCGCCTCGTTCACGGCGACGAAGCTGCGCTGGCTCGCCGACGCCGAGCCCGAGAACGCCGCGCGCGTGGCCGCGGTCGCGCTGCCGCACGACTGGCTCACCTGGCGGCTGCGCGGCTACGGCCCCGAGGGCGAGTCGCCCCTCGGACCGGTGCTGGACGAGCTGGTGACGGATCGATCCGACGCGAGCGGAACGGCGTACTTCGACGCGGCCTCCGGCGCCTACGACCGCGAGCTGCTGGGCCTGGCCCTGCGGCGCGACGCGTCGGGCATCGTGCTCCCGCGCGTGCTCGGGCCGTCCGAGTCGGTGGCCGGCGGCGCGGGATCGCTCGCCGACGGCCTCGTCGTGGGCCCCGGCTGCGGCGACAACGCCGGCGCCGCACTCGGTCTCGGCGCGTCGGACGGCGACGTCGTCGTGTCGATCGGCACGAGCGGCACGGTGTTCGCCGTGACGGACGCGCCGGTGCGCGACGCGAGCGGCACCGTGGCGGGCTTCGCCGACGCGGCGGGCGGCTACCTGCCGCTCATCGCGACGCTCAACGCGGCCCGCGTGCTCGACCGGATCGCCGCCCTCCTCGGCGTCGACCACGGCGAGCTCGGGCGGCTCGCGCTCGCGGCCGAGCCCGGCGCGGGCGGCCTCGTGCTGCAGCCCTACTTCGAGGGCGAGCGCACGCCCAACCTGCCGGACGCGACTGCGACGCTGTTCGGCATGACCCTCGCCGCCACGACGCGCGAGAACCTCGCGCGTGCGGCCGTCGAGGGCATGCTGTCGGGGCTCGCGGACGGCCTCGACGCCGTGCGCGCGCACGGCGTGACGGCGGAGCGGATCCTGCTCGTCGGCGGCGCGGCGCAGAACCCGGCGGTCGCGGCGATCGCGGCGCAGGTGTTCGACGCGCCCGTCGTCGTGCCCGAGCCGGGCGAGTACGTCGCCGCGGGCGGCGCCGTGCAGGCGGCGTGGGCGCTGACCGGCGAGCGCCCGGCATGGCCGGTGTCGCTCTCCGCCTCTCCGGAGCCGGACACGCGCCCGGTCATCCGCGAGCAGTACGCCGCGCGGCGCTGACGGCGGCCCGTCGGCCGCGTCAGCGGTAGACGGGCCACTGCGCGCCCGCGGCGTAGCAGGCCACCACGAGCGCCGCGGTCGCGGCGAGCACGAGCACATCGAGCCAGCGCACGCGCAGTGCCTCGATCCGGATGCGCCGGCCTCGGTCGTCGACCGTCGCGAACGTGAAGCCCCGCGCGTCGAGCGCCTCGACCGTGGTGCGCACCGACTTGGCCGTGTTGAGGAAGATCGGATAGAACGCCCGCACGGCGAGCGTCGCCCAGTGCACCACGTGGCGCCAGCCGAGCAGGCCGGCCTTCGCGGGCGGCGCCTGCCGCAGCCGGTAGCCCTCCATCACCGTCGAGAACTCCTCGACGAGGATCGGCATCATGCGGTACCCGTACGACACGGCGAAGGCGATCGCGGGCGGGCAGCGCAACGCGAGCAGGGCGTCCGAGAGCTTCTCGGGGTCGAGCGACACGAACGCCGCCAGACTCACGAGCGACACGACGCCGATCTTCGCCGTCACCTCGGTCAGGGCCACGAACGTCGTGAAGTCGCCGCCGAAGATCGTCGCGGCGAGCACGAGGTAGACGAGCTCGAAGCCGAGGCCGGTCACGAACAGGCCGAGCACGAGCGGACCCACGCGGGCCAGGACGACCGCGATCGTGCCGAGCAGGAACAGGCAGCCGATGGTCGTGAGGTTGTGCGTGAACCACGGCGCGAGCGCCGTCGCGACGTACCAGAGCAGGACGACACGGGGATCCATCGCCGCGAACAGGCCGCCGCGCGTGGAGTACGCGGTGCGGATGAGCTCGAGCTTGATCCACTCGACGCTCAGCACGTCGCGCTGCTTGCGCGCCACGGCGCTCATGCCGTCACCCTCCCGCCGGCGGGGGCACCGGCCCGCGCCCGCGGGTGCCACGCGGCGAACTCGTCGAGCGTCACCGGGAGGGGGTCCATCCCGAGCGCCCGCCCCAGCTGCGCCACCTGCGGCGGCACGAGGCGGGCCCTCGCGAGCACGGCCTCGTCGGCGAACAGCTCGCGCGGGGTCGTGTCGGCGACGATGCGCCCGTCCTCGAGCGCGATGACGCGCGTCGCGACCTCCGCGACGAGGTGCATGTCGTGGGTCGCGATCACCGCGCAGCCGATCCGGTCGCCCAGCTCGCCGAGCATGCCGATCACGTCGTCCCGGCTGGCGACGTCCAGGCTCGCGGTGGGCTCGTCGAGCAGCAGCAGGCTGGGGCGCATGGCCAACCCGATCGCGAGGGTCGCGCGCCGCTGCTGGCCTCCCGAGAGCGTGCGGCCGTCCCGGTCGGCGAAGGGCACGAGCTTCACGCGATCGAGGATCCGATCGGTGAGCGCCTCGGCATCCGGATCGCGCCGACTGCGCGGGAAGAGCGCCACGTCGGCCCGCACCGACTCCTTGAGGAACATCCGCTCCGGCTGCTGGTACAGGTAGGCCGCCCGCTCGGCGAGCCGGCCCGCGCGCTTCGACCTCGTGTTCTCGCCGTCGAGGAAGACGTCGCCCTCGCGCGGCACGTGGATGCCCGCGAGCAGCCGCATGAGCGTGGTCTTGCCCGAGCCGTTGCCGCCGATGAGC
This sequence comes from Microbacterium sp. NPDC003461, assembly GCF_053588335.1. NCBI lineage: Bacteria > Bacillati > Actinomycetota > Actinomycetes > Micrococcales > Microbacteriaceae > Microbacterium > Microbacterium sp. NPDC003461. The sequence goes on from NZ_JBSFPT010000023.1 coordinate 24,822, forward strand.
GCGATCCGCTCGCCCTCGCGCAGCGTGACGGACAGGTCCCGGATGACGGGCTGGATGTCGCCCGCCACGGAACGGAAGCCGTGCGAGACGCCGCGCGCCTCGGCGACCACGCTCGCTCCGTCGGGCGCGCCGGATGCCGCCGGCGGTGCGACCGCGCGGGGCGGCTCGTCGACGCGCGCGCGGATGGCCTCGGCCGCCTCGCCGACCGAGCGGGCGACACCCGGCACCCCCACCCGCCGCATCGCGTCGACGATCTGCGGGGCGGGGATGCCGTGCTCGGCCAGGTCGTCGGCGCGCGTCAGCGCCTCCGTCACGGGCAGGTGCCACACCGGCGCCCCGGCGCTCATGAGCACGACCGAGCGGGCGTACTGCGCGATGAACTCGGCGTGGTGCTCGATCGTGATCACCGTGATCCCGCGCTCGCGGTTGAGCGCCGTGAGCCGGTCGTACACGTCGTGGGCGGCGGCGGGGTCGAGCTCGGCCACCGGCTCGTCGACGACGATCACCTCGGGCCGCAGCGCCAGCACGGAGGCCAGCGCGACGAGGTGCGCCTGGCCGCCCGACAGCTGCCAGACGAACCGGTCGGCCAGATGCGCGATCCCGACGGCCGCCATCGCCTCGGCGGTGCGCTCGGCGTGGTCCTCGAAGCCGAAGTTGATCGGCCCGAACGACACCTCGTCGCGCACCGTGGGCCGCACGAGCTGGTTCTGGAAGTCCTGGTACACGTATCCGACCGACCAGGAGAGCCGCGCCACCGACGACTCCCATGTGTCGATGCCGGCCACGTGCACCGATCCGGTGAACTCGCCCGCCCAGTAGTGCGGGACGAGGCCGTTGAACGTCTTGCAGAGGGTGGTCTTGCCGGAGCCGTTGCCGCCGACCATCGCGACGAAGTCGCCGCGCTCGATGGCGAGGGTGACGTTGCGGAGCGTGTCGGCCTCGGCTCCCGGGTAGCGGAAGCTGAGGTCGCGCACCTCGATGATCGGGTCGGCCACGGGTCAGGCGTCCTTGCGGCGCTTGCGCCAGACGGCGAACAGGATGCTCGCGAGCGCGAGGACGACGACGATCGCGGCCACGCTCACCCAGAGGAACTGGTCGCCGTAGACGTCGCGGAACTCGCCCTCGACCGCCCCGACCGACACGTCCCACGCCTCGAGGAAGGCGAAGAAGAACGAGGCGATGCCGGCGAGCACGGCCACCACGACGAACCAGGCTGCCTGCGGCACGCCGCCGGGGATGGGCTTGCCCGGCTCGCGCGGCGCGAGGCCCAGCATCGGCTCGATGCGGCGGTACAGGGCCGGCACGAGCCAGATGGCGGGGATCGCGCCGAACAGGATGCCCGACATGACGAGGTCGACGCCGAAGCCGATGGCCTCGAGCAGCAGGACCGACTCGGGCAGACCCTGCACGAACTCCGCGTCCTCGACGCCGATCCACACCTTGAGCAGGTCGACGGCCGCCGAGAGGAACTTGTCGATGCCGACGATCAGCAGCGCACCCAGCACGATCTGCCCGCGCTTCAGCGGATTGCGGATCACGGAGCCGGCGATGTAGATGGCGAGGAACATCTGGATGAAGCCCTCGACCTCGGCGAGGCCGGAGAAGTCGCCCATCAGCAGGTCGGTGAAGACGATCTCGCCGAGCGGGGCGCCCAGCGCCACCCAGAACGGGCTGAACAGTGCCGCGAGGGTGATCGGGATGAACACCATGTAGCTGACGGAGAAGTCGACCGGACCGATCGTGATGTCGGGGATGACCTCGAGGATGATGTTCGACAGCCCGAACAGGGCCATCGAGAGGACGAAGACCATGAGGTTCTGGGGCGTGGACGGCGCCGCGGCGCCTCCGCCGCGCAGCTGCCCGCGGCGTGCTTCGGTGGTGGTCACTGCAGTCTCCTTCGGGTGAGGGGAAGTACTCGGGATCAGGCGACCGGCGCGAGCCGGCTGGTGCGGACGAGGGGGACGAGATCGCCGGGCGTTCCGACGATCTCGGTGGCGAGTCCCGACGCCAGGGCGGCGTCGAGCTCGGGATCCGGGGTGGATCCGCCGCGGACGAGCACGCGACGGGCCACGCCGCACGCTCGGGCCGCGAGGGCGTCGTTCTCGGGCTTGTCGCCGAGGAACCAGGTGCGCGCGGGGTCGGCCCCCGCGATCGCAAGCGCCTCGTCGACGATCCGGGTGTCGGGCTTGCGCACGCCGATCTCGTCCGAGCACACGTAGGCGCCGATGAGCGCGTCGAGCCCGTGCTCGCGGCACTCCTCGCGCACGGCGCGCCCGCTCACGGTGTTCGAGACGACCACGACCGGCATGCCCGCGTCGCGGCACGTCTCGAGCAGCTCGCGCACCCCCTCGCGCAGCGTGCGCCGGGACTTCGCGCGCCCGTAGAGGGCCATGACGTCGTGCGCCTCGGCACGCAGCACGGCGCGGCGCCGGGGCGAGAGCGCGGCTCCGAACCATTCGCTCCAGAAGAGCACGGGATCGGCCTCCGGCAGCGCGGCGCCGTCCTCGTCGAAGCGGCGGCGCGCGTCGGACTTCCACGCCCGGTGCGTCGCCCTGGCCTGCGCGAGCAGCCGCTCGACCTCCGCCGCATCGAGCGCGGTCTCCGGGCCGGACAGCAGCCCGGCGAGCCAGGCGGTGAACGCGGCCAGCCGCTCGGCATCGGGCACGGACGCCGAGATGACGCCGCCGTGGTCGATCAGCAGCGCCGCGCGCCCCTCGGGCGCGGGAGGCGCGACCACCGCCGAGCGCGCGCCGCCGGCGAGGGCCGCCTGCAGCGCGTCCGCGACGCCGCGCGGATCGGCGTAGACGGCGTCGGCCTCGCCGTCGACCGCGAACGGCGGCGCGTCGGTGTGGTGGCTGCGGGTGAGGATCACGGCCGCGACGCCCGCGCGGCGCCCCGCCACGACGTCGCGGTCCTGCGTGTCGCCGACGTACCAGCAGCGATCCGCCGTCGTCCCGCACGCCTCGGCCGCGAGCTCGATGATGCCAGGATGCGGCTTGCGAAGACCCACCTCGTCCGAGTAGCACTGCACGGCGAACCGCCCGTCCAGCCCGTGCTGCGCCATCACGGCGCGGTGGCTGCGCCCGGAGTGCGCGTTCGAGACGATGCCCACGGGGATCCCGTTCGCGTCGGCCAGATCGAGCAGCTCCCGGATCCCCGGCCGCACGCGGTGCTCCGACAGCGTCGTCGTGACCTCGAGCAGCACGTCGCTCGCCTCGGCGACGAGCAGCAGCCGCGCCGGCTGCGGCAGGTCGGCGGCCAGGAAGTCGCCCACGATCTCGCGCGGGGCCAGCTCGCGCGGCGCGAGGCGCCGGCTCTGGGCGTGCTTCCAGTGCTTGAGCGCCGTCAGGCCCGCCGTGAGCGAGCTCTGCAGGCGGTCGGTCTCCACGTCGATGAGGCCCCTGGCGAGGCGCTCGCGCAGCTTCTGGGCGAGGCGCCGCTTGCCGGCGGGGTCCTTGGCGGTTTCGAACACCACGCCGCCGAAGTCGAGCAGCAGGGCGTCTGGAACGTTCCGGAGCGGTGCCGGAAGGAGATCAGCGGAGGTCACGGACGCGACGCTACGGGCGCATCGTGACCGGCGGCGGTCCGGAAGGTGAACGGATCCGGAACGTTCCAGGCGCGCCGCAGACCGGCGCCCCCGCGCGATGCGCGGATGCGAGACTCGATGCATGACCCCGGCACACCGTCGCCCCACGATCGTGGACGTGGCGCACGCCGCCGGAGTCTCGAAGTCGCTCGTGAGCGCGGCGCTGCGCGGCGATCCCGGCGTCAGCCAGGCCAGCCGGGACCTCATCCTCGCCACCGCCGACAGCCTGGGCTACCGACGCAACGGCTGGGCGCAGCGGCTCGTGAGCGGGCGCAGCGAGCTCGTGGGCGTGCTGCTGACGGACCTGCGCAACGCCTATCAGACCGACGTCGTCAACGGCATCGAGGACGCCGCGCGCGACGCCGGCTTCGGCGTGATCCTCAGCCACGGCCGCCGTGACCGCGCCCTGCTGCGCGAGCGCCTCGCCGGCCTCATCTCCCTCGGCGTCGACGCCGTGATCGCGGTGACGGGGCACCTCACCGAGGACGACCTGTGCGACGCGTCGTCCCGCGTGCCGCTCGTCGTCGTCGGCCGGCCGCCCTCCGTGCCCGCGGATGCCGGATGGATCTCCAACGACGATGAGACGGGCGCGCGCCTGGCCCTGCGGCATCTGATCGACGCGGGACACGAGCGGATCGCGCACCTCTACGACTCCGACCGCCCCGCCGCCTCCGCCCGCCGTGCCGCCTATCGGTCCCTCGCGACGCCACCCCGCGAGTACGACTCGCGCGACGGGGGGATCGAGGCGCTGCTGGACGCGATGACCGGCGACGCCGGGCCGACGGCCGTCTTCGCCGCGCACGATCGCCTCGCCGCGCGGCTCATCGCCGACGCCACCGCGCGGGGCGTCCGCGTGCCCGCCGACCTCGCGGTCGTCGGCTACGACAACACCGACCTGGCGGATCTCATGCGCATCACGAGCGTGGATCAGCCGCGTCAGCGGATGGGCGCCGACGCCATGGCGATGGCGCTCGCGCTGGCCGTGGGCGAGGCCCCGACCCGCGTCGTCGCCGCGCCCACGCTCATCCTGCGCGACTCCAGCCGCTCGCCCGCCTGAGACCGGCCCCTCAGGCGGGCTTGATCGCCTCGATGACGACGAACGGCATGCGCAGGCGGCCGAGCACCGGCACGGCGAATCGCTGCACGCTCTCGAGCCGGAGGGCGCTCGCGCGCACGGCGCTCTCGGTGTCGCGGACCGGGTCGCAGCCGTGGTCGAGCAGCCGCGTGAGCGGGCGCGCGAGCCGCTGCAGCCGGCGCGTGCCCGATCCGGCCGGGGCCGCCACATGCTCCGCCAGCAGCACCCGTCCGCCGGGCACGAGCACGCGCGCGGCCTCGTCGAGCACCGCGGCCTGATCGCGCACGCTGCACAGCACGGTGGTCGCCAGGACCGCGTCGACGCTCGCGTCGGCCAGCGGGATCTCCTCGGCGCCCGTCACGAGCGGCGCGGCGCGGTGCCCGTGGCGCCGGGCGTTCTCGGCCAGGGCGCCGCTGCGCCCCGCGGACGGCTCGAGCCCGATCCACTCCACGTCGGCGTGCAGGTGCGCGAAGTTCGCGCCGGTGCCGGCGCCGATCTCGAGCACGCGCCCGCGCAGGCGCCGGATCGCCCCGTCGCGCGCGGCGGTGTACGCGGGCCGACCGGTCGCCGGCGCCGTCTCGGTCGTCTCGCGCGTCATCGGCTCAGCCGAACGCCGCCGCGCCGTCGCGCTGCCACTCGGCGAACCGCTCATCCAGGACCGCGCGGACCTCCGCGCGCTTCTCGGGCGAATCGGGCTCGTGGTAGATCGTCGGCAGGTCGTCGTCCGAGAGGTCGACGTAGTCGTCGAGGTAGAGCGCCTCGTAGTAGTCCCGCGCGAACGCGTCGCCCTCCTCCGAGAGCACGTCGGCGCTCAGCACGTCGTCGCAGCAGTCGCGCAGGAAGGCCGAGCCGCTCAGCTCCCCCGCCCGCACGGCGGCGACCTCGTCGGCGTTCTCGCGCGCGACGTCCTCCTCCAGCAGCCCGCGCTCCACGATCCACGCGAGGAACACGCCGATGTGCGTGCGCGCGGCCGCGTCGTCCAGGTCGTCGGGGAAGTCGCCCCCGAGGTGCCAGTCCACGCTGTCGTAGACGATCCCGTCCGCCATGGCTCCTCCAGCTTCGTTCCGCGAGACCCGCGCTCGCGCCGAGCGTATCGCGACGCGCGGCGGAACTCGATCGGCCGGAAGAATCTGCGTGCGGGGGCGTTGGCCTCTGTGAGGCGCCCGACCGGGCGCCGACCGCGTCATCACCGAGGAGCGCCATGTCCACCGTCCTGTTCGTCGTCACCGGAGCCCGTTCCTGGACCCTCTCCGACGGTGCCACCCACCCCACCGGCTACTGGGCCGAGGAGCTGCTCACGCCCTTCCGCCTGCTGACCGGCGCGGGGCACGACGTCGTGTTCGCCACGCCCGGCGGCATCCCGCCCGTGGCCGACGAGGGCTCCCTCGACAGCGACGAGACGCGCGCGGCGCTCGCGGAGATCGTGCGGCTGAGCGAGCCGCTGCGCCTCGAGGACGTCGCGCTGGGCGACTACGACGCCGTCTTCTACCCCGGCGGGCACGGCCCCATGGAGGATCTGGCCGTCGACCCCGTCTCCGGCGCGCTCATCGCCGACGCGCTCGAGACCGCAACGCCCCTCGCGCTCGTCTGCCACGGCGTCGCGGCCCTGCTCGCGGCGCGCGGCGCGGACGGCGCCCTCGCCGCCGCGGGCCGCCGCGTCACCGCGTTCACCGACGAGGAGGAGATCCAGGGCGGTCTCGCTCCGCGCGCCCCGTGGCTGCTCGAGACCACGCTGCGCGAGAACGGCGTCGAGGTCGCCACGGCCGAGCCGTGGGCCGACCACGTCATCGAGGACGGCGCGCTCATCACGGGCCAGAACCCGCAGTCGTCCGGCTCCGTCGCCCGCGCGCTCCTCGCGCGACTCGGCGCGTGACGCGCTGACCCGACCCACCCGGGTTGCACGAAGGCCCTCACCGATCGGTGAGGGCCTTCTTCGTGTGGTGGACGCCGGTGGACTCAGCCCGAACACGTGGGAGCGGCTGGAGCGACTGAGTGCCGCGTGGGAGCAGGCGAAACCGGGCATCGTGAGCGCACGGCCGTTGGTGACTGAGCCCGAGCCGGGGGCGGTCTCGAACCCAACGCGACGGTCCCGAACGCCACTGACGCCGGAAGAAGTGGACGCAATCCGAACCGCCCGCACCAACGGAGAGAGCGTCCTGTCGATCGCGAAGCGGTTCGGCGTGCACCGGGTGACGGTATGGGAGCAGACGAAGAACTCGTAAGCCTGGGCGGGCGGTGCGTCGCACCGAACAGGCTGCGGCGACAAGGTATCGGCGGTGAGGATGCCGGCGGCTACTGCACCCTCACCGCCTTCACTGTGCTCTACGCGGCCGACCGTCCGTCGGAGTCGTTCTTATCCAGACGCTCGGCCACGAACGCCTTGAATGTGGCGAGCAGATCCTCGGCGTTGTCGAAGGCCCGCATGGTGATACGCATGTTGGTGCCACGTCCGCGGCCGAGACCCGACTGCTTCTTGAGCCGATCTTTGGGGGTCTTGATCAACCTGCCATCCGACGCCCTCACCGCCTGCTCCAACTGCGCAAACGACAACACACTTGTCTCGTAGTAGCGCGTAGCGGACATGAGGAGAGTCGGGCGGGCCCACTCCCGGGGGACGAGCACGAGCGGCTTTCCGTCCACCACCGGGAGTGTCATGTCCGCTTCGTCCCAGTCACCGATGATCGGATTCCAGATCTGCTTGCGGTACGCCTGGGTCTTGTGTCCAGCAGAGTTGAACTGTGGATACGTGTCGATCATCAGCTGGGTGAACTGCGCGAGCGGCCCGAAGATGATGCGCGTGGTGATGTCGGAGGTAATGTCGCGATCCACGCCCTCGACGAACAGCGGAAGGTCCTCGATCTGTTTGAGGATCCCAACGCGAACCAACGCTTCCACGTCGTTGTTGAGCACGTCCCAGATCCAGGTGCCGACGACGTCAGCGCCCCCGTGGCCGTGGAAGCCCTTTGCAGACATTCCGAGCCGGGTCTCCCATGGCTCGACGAAACGCTGCAACAGCCTTTCGCCCCGACGGCCGGTAGCCCCGGCCCCCTTGATGATGCTGTCAGTCACCTGGCGGGTGAACGTGTCGACGCACTCCAGCGCCTGATTGGCGAACGGCTGGGGTGTCCTCCGCAGCCGGATCGCATGAGGGTCGACGTAGAGACGGTTGTCAGCCGTGACCTCCACATCGACGAACGGAACGGGACCCGTGATCCCGTAGTGGGTGGTGATGGTGGGCATGACGCCCTCCTTCCTTGGGTTTGGAGCCCGAGGAAGAAGCAGAGACAGCGCGTCTCAGGAAGCTTCGGTACGCTAGAGGTGACTGAGCAAGTCATCACCGCGCCCTCGGGCCGGTACTGGCCTGATCCCGCACCACCGGGGTCGGGCCAGAGTCTTCTATAGCTAGCGCGCATCGGGCTCCTCTGAGTCCGCTGGCTCTACACGCTTGGCACGGTTGCCACGCACCTCCGCACTCGGCCCCGTCAGATCGATGCAGAGCATGCCGTCCTGCTCATACGGCTTGTACCGTCGGCTGACGCTTGTGTCGATGTCGTAATACTGAGTGAAAGCGGTTGCTGACAAGATGACCTGGCCAGTGTCCCGCGACGACTGCGGACGAATCGAGTACGCGTGAGGCTCCTTTGAAGGGCGCAGAGCGATAACCTTGTTCTCCTTGTCGAACAACAGTTCCACCGTCTCCGGCTCTTCAATCAGCTTGTGAGCTACGCGATTGATCGAGAAGATACCTCTCTTCTGGATCGTCACGCTTGGAGCCTTCGCCAGCGGCGCCATGCGCTTGTCGAACACCTCGAACCCCATCAAAACTCTCCTCTCGTCGTCATCACGTTCCGAGTCTAACAGATTGATCCGCCTCAGCGTGTTTGAAGTTCTCTATCGCACGATCCGGCACATCCGAACTTCTGACCTAGGGCATGACATGCCGAGGCGTCACCGACTCTGCCTGGCGCACACGCTAGGTTTCCAGCAGTGACATCTCACGCCCGCCTAGCATCAGAGTTGGAGTTGGCAACAGGGGTATCGCTGTGGTGGTGGTCAGGAGTCGGACCACTCGGAGCGTCTTGATTGTTTCAACAGTGCACTGATCAACAGAACCATGGGAGAAGAAGTACCGCGTTCTGGTGAACTACGGAGGAGCCATCGTGCCCTCCGAAGTTGTGAAGGCAGGAAGCAGCTGCCCTGCTCAACGCTGCAGCAGCTTCGATGTACGCTCGCGGATGTGCACGCCAAGACGCGTTCGGGAGCTTCCCGAACGGTTTGCGTCGATGAGCTTTGGCGCTTCTACGCCTCATGGCTGAAACGAGGCTGACCCCGGCTAGGGACCGGGCCAGAGTGACCAATCCTCCGATCGCGACGCAGCCCGACAGAAGCCCGGACCGTCGTCCGCCGTTGCCGGACTTCGTCCACGAGCCAGACCGGCTCCCGGAGCACGGTTGGCCCCGCGGTCAACGGTGGCGCATCGCCTTCGCCGACGCGCGGAACTTTGACGCAGCCTGCGATGTCTTCGGCGACGTAGCGGGCCTGAACAGCAATTGACCCACCGGGTTGGTGGCCGTTAGGACGTCGATACAGTCTTGTGCGGTGGTGTAGTCGAGCCGGACGAACAGCCCCGCGGCGTCTTCGATGTCACGTTCATCCCGGGAGACGTGCAGCTTCATCACCAGCAGGCACTCCGGCGACTTCGTTGCAGGCATTGTGCGGGCTCCAAGAGGAGTATCCCCTCAGACTTGGTGTGCAGGAAGCTCAATACAGCTCTTCGTCTCGTTCTCAGCTCAGCAACGTCACGCCTCTTGCAGATCGAGGTGCCGACCAGGTCGGTTCCGGTCGATGCAGCCATCTTCAGCGACCACCCGGTGCAGCATCATCGGGGCACCCAGGGGGCGCCAGTCCTCGATCTGCAAGACGCGTGGCAGCTCTATGGGATCACTCGCGGAGGTGGAGGTTCGTCGGGCACGGACGGCCTGCAAGTCGGTTCTGGCCTGTGGTGATACGGATCTGCGCGTCTTTGACGCATGGACGGGTTATTGGGTCGCCGAGTGGCGGTGGGGTGACCTACGCTGGTTGGCATGTTGGTTTACGGCACTGCTTCGCTGCGTCTGCGCAGCCGCTAACAGCGGCGAGCACCCTCCACAGGTTGTTGCTCCCGCCCCGGTGATCACGGCCGGGCGGCTCTTTCAGCGTGCCCGGCTCCGCAACAACCACGGAGCAAACAGTGCCTATCTATCGAGGTGGCCGTCATGAGCACGGCCAGAACTTCCTGACTGACCCATCCATCATTGCCACGATGACCCGGCTCGTGGCCGCCACCGATGGCCCGATCATCGAGATCGGCCCCGGTGACGGAGCACTCACCACCCCGCTGGCCCAGCTCGGGCCACCGGTGACAGCCGTCGAGATCGACACCCGGCTCGCCCAACGCCTGGCCGAGCGGTTGCCGTCGCACGTGGAGGTCGTCGCCGACGACTTCCTGGACTACCGGCTTCCAACATCGGCGCATGTGCTCGTCGGGAACCTGCCGTTTCACCAGACCACGGCCATGCTGCGACGCATCCTGCATGCCCCGGCATGGACCGATGCAATCGTGCTCGTGCAATGGGAAGTTGCGCGGCGCAGAGCGGGCGTCGGCGGTGCCACGATGATGACCGCGCAATGGGCGCCCTGGTTCACCTTCACGTTGCACAGTCGTGTTCCCGCTCGCGCGTTCACCCCACGTCCGGGCGTCGACGGCGGAATCCTCACCATCCACCGCCGCGAACACCCGCTGCTGCCCCCGGCGCGGCGACGCCAGTTCCACGCCCTGGTCCACCGCGTCTACACCGGTCCCGGACGTGGGCTGGCCCAGATCCTCGCACGCAACACCTCGCTCGGCTCGCCACAGGCGGCACAGGCGTGGCTGACACGCCAGGGCGTGAACGCTGCCGGACTGCCGAAGGACCTGCCCGTCGAGGCATGGGTGGACTTGTTCAAGACCACAGGCTCCTCGCCACCGCCCCACCGCACGCAGTCGTCCTCAGGAAGGCGGCGGCGATGAGCATCGACCCCTCGTGGCGAGTCTGCCCGGACGAGACCACACCCAGCCATACGTGCTGGACCGAGACAGCCGTACACCATGCAGCACGGCTCCTCGCTCAAGACCCCGGACGGGATTGGCGACTTCGTGACCTTGCCGACCTCGTGCACCTGTCCACGTCACAATTGGGCAGGGCCTTCAGCCAACGTTTCGGGATGCCTCCCATCCAGTACCTGGCTCACCTTCGCGCCCACAGACTGGCCGAGCTCCTGATAGAGACTGATCTTCCGGTCGGTGTCGCCATGACACAGGTCGGGTGGCGCAGCCGCGGCCACGCCGCACGACAGTTCACCACCATCGTCGGGGTCAGCCCATCCGCGTATCGACGTACCGCGACCCAACGAGCAAGCCTGGAATGCCCGTGCTGTGGACAGCGAAGCGAGTTGCCCCGATGACGGCCACAGAGCACTCTGGCCTCGGCCCTACCAGGACAGAGATCCGTGACACGGTCATTCGGATGCGAGCTGATCTCGCTCACCGGTGGACCTTGGCCGAACTCGCACAGGATGCCCATCTGTCGCCGTCGCGGCTCGGGGGCCTGTTCGTGGAGCAGTTCGGCGTCCCGCCGATCATGTTGCTGGCTCGGTTGCGGGTGCGGGAGATGGCTCGGCTGTTGCGGGAGTCGGACATGACGGTCGGCGAGATCGGGGTCCGGGTGGGGTGGCGGAATCGTGGTCATGCGGCGGAGCAGTTCGCCAAGATCATGGGCGTCACCCCAACCGCATACCGCAACCAGTATCACCAGCGGACCCGGCAGACGATCTGACGGGTTGCTTGTGGTGCGGGCAGCCGCTGCCCGCCCCGGACGATGTCCGGGATACGCGCAGATTAGACGGTGATCTGCGCATTCATGACTGATCTGCTCGACACAAGCCCCTTACCTGGAGTAGTCGTGGAGGCCACTGCCAGGGTGCTCCATCTGGGGCCGGTGCGCACCTGCAGAGTGAGCCGTCAGTGGGACCCCGGTATCGGGGGCCGCGGCGAGGCAGTGCGGATCGTGCACCATCCGGTTGGGTTGCACGGCTGGGGAAATTTTCCCCCGCCGTGAACCACCCCACCCAGCACCCTCGTGCCCCGCTCCGGAGGACGGGACGGTGCCGGACATTTTCCGGAACCGTCACCACCACCGGCTTTCTCTCGGGGGTGGGGTGTCCACCTGTGGGGCATGAGGCATGCACGCACCACACCGAACGGGCGGCGGTTGATCGCCGAACCCGTGCCCCGGGGCGAGCCGGACATGGACCGGCTGGTCGCGCTAGTGCTGCACCTCGCCGACCGCCTCCACGACCAGACCGCACCTGTAGCCGACTCGACGACGAGGACCACCAACCATGACGACGACCGCCGACACGAAGACCCTGACCACCGTCCCGGGTGAGGGGCGGGTGACGGCGGTGACCTATCAACGGGTCTCCACCAAGGAACAAGCCACCACCGGCGGCCGCGACGAAGGATTCTCCATCCCGGCCCAGCGTGAGGCGAACCGCCGCAAAGCCGAAACCCTCGGCGCCCAGGTGGTCGCGGAGTTCGTCGACGCCGGCGAGTCAGCCAGGTCGGCGAAACGGCCGGGGTTGCAGCAGCTACTGGATTACATCGCGACCCATCAGGTCACCTACTGCATCGTGCACAAGGTCGACCGGCTGGCACGGAACCGGCTCGATGACGTCGACATCCACCGCCACCTCATCGACGCCGGCGTCCAACTCGTCTCCGCCACCGAGAACATCGACGACACCCCCTCCGGGATGCTGCTCCACGGCATCATGTCCTCCATCGCGGAGTTCTACTCCCGCAACCTCGCCGCCGAAGTCACCAAAGGCATGACCCAGAAAGTCGCCGCAGGCGGCACCCCATCCCGGGCACCCATCGGCTACCTCAACATCCGGCGCACCGATGACCAGGGCAGGGAGTACCGCACCGTTGAGATCGACCCCGACCGTGCGCCCCTCATCCGCTGGGTCTTCGACACCTACGCCAAAGGCGAGCACACCGTCCCCGACCTCCTCGCCGAAGCCACCGCCCGCGGCCTCACCACGGCCCCCACCCCGAAACGCCCGTCCGGGCCGGTGGGGCGTTCCACGTTCTTCAAACTCTTGCGCAACCCGTACTACATCGGGCAGGTCCGCTACCAAGGCGCCTGGGCTGTGTCAAGCTTCGTAGACGATCTCTTTGTGGATTTCAGGCCGCGGTTGCGGTCTGGGCGTAGTAGGCGGCCCGGGTCTCGGCGGGGGTGCGGTAGCCGAGGGTGGAGTGCAGCCGGCGGCGGTTGTAGAACACCTCTATGTACTGCATCACGGCGAATCTCGCTCGCCGCCGGGTCGCGAAGGACTGCCGGTAGTACATCTCGTTCTTGAGCATCGAGAACCACGATTCGGCGACCGAGTTGTCCCAGCACACCCCGGTCCTTCCCACCGACAACCGCACCCCGAAACGGCCCGCGAGCTTGGCGTACTCGTCAGAGGTGTACTGGCTTCCGCGGTCCGAGTGGAACAGAGCGCCCGACTCGATGCGCCCGTGGGTATGGGCCATCGTGAGGGCGTCGCCGATCAGCTCGGTGCGCATGTGCTCAGCCATCGACCAGCCCACGACCTCACGGTTGAACAGGTCGATCACCGTCGCCAGATACAGCCACCCTTCCCCGGTGCGCAGGTAGGTGATGTCGCCGACGAAGCGGACCCCGGGCCGGTCGGCGGTGAAGTCCCGCTTGAGCAGATCGGGGCGGGTCACCACGTCGTCGGCGGGGATCGTGGTGCGCTTCTTGGAGCGGGGCTGGATCCCGAAGATCCCCGCCTCC
>NZ_JBSFPT010000024.1:0-37194 GCF_053588335.1 Microbacterium sp. NPDC003461
ACCCGACCAGGCCGATCTGCTCGGGCAGCCCGTCGGGGACCTTGATGATGCCGAGGGAGGTCATCGCCGAGCGGGCCGCGGAGCCCAAGCCGGCAGCCGCGCCGCCGGCCCTCGACGAGGTCCCCGGCGCCGGGTGGGCGACGGTCGCGCCGGGATCCGCGGCGCCCGCGGCCTCGCCGGTGCCGCCGGCTGCGGAGCCCGGACAGCAGGCCGCGGACGCGCCGGCCCCGCAGGCCGACGCCGCGGCGCCAGGCGGGAACCAGCCGCCCGCGCCCCCGGCTCCTCCCGCGTCCGAGCCCGCGACCGAGGCGGTACCCGAGGCGCCGGGCGCCGCGGAGGCTCCCTCCGGTGGGGCGCCCGCGCCGCTCACGCTCGCGTCCATCCGGGCAGCCTGGCCGCAGGTCATGGAGCGCCTGCGCGACGCGGCGCCCGAGAGCGCCCGCCTCGTGGCCGTCTCGACCGTGGCCGAGGTGCAGCCGGGCGACGTGCTCATGATGTCGTTCCCGAGCCAAGGCGCGATGAACGGCTTCCGCGGGGCGGCGAGCGACGACCTGCGCACCGCGATCCTCGGCGTGCTCGGCGTGCGCGTGAAGTACCGCGCCAGGGTCGACGCGCCGTCGGACGACGTGCCGCCGCCGCCCGACGACGACCCCGATCCGGGCCCGGACGACGAGCCCGCCGGCCCCGCCGCGCCGCCGCGGCAGTCCGCCTACGCGGCCCCGCCCGCCGCGGGGTGGGCCGTGGCGCCGATCCCGGGATCGATCGCCCCGATGGCCCCGCCGTCGCTGGCCGTCCACGACGACCCGGAGGAGGTCGCCGCGGGCGCGCGCGTCGCCACGCTCGAGCGCGACGGCGCCGTGATGCCGGACGAGCCACCGGTCGATGCCGACGACGAGCCGCTGCCGGAGCGCCCCACGGTGCAGCGCCGCCAGGTGCTCGTGCCCGAGGGCGTCGAGCGCCGCGGCGAGGCCGTGGTGCGCCAGATCCTGGGCGCCCGGTTCCTGCACGAAGAGCCCTACGAGCCGCCCACGCGGTTCGCCTGATCCGGACGGGCCCCCGCATGTACGACGGCATCGTCCAAGAGCTGATCGACGAACTCGGCCGCCTTCCCGGCATCGGGCCCAAGTCGGCCCAGCGCATCGCCTTCCACATCCTGCAGACGCCCTCCTTCGACGTGTCGCGCCTGTCCGAGCTGCTGCGCGAGGTGCGCGAGCGCGTGCGGTTCTGCGAGATCTGCGGCAACGTGTCCGAGCAGGACCGCTGCGCCATCTGCCGTGACCCGCGCCGCAATCCCGAGCTGATCTGCGTGGTCGAGGACGCGAAGGACGTCTCGGCGATCGAGCGCACGCGCGAGTTCCGCGGCCTGTACCACGTGCTCGGCGGCGCGATCAGCCCGATCGCGGGCGTGGGTCCCGACGACCTGCGGATCGCGCAGCTGATGCAGCGCCTCGCCGACGGCACGGTGCAGGAGGTCATCATCGCGACCAACCCGAACCTGGAGGGCGAGGCGACGGCCGCGTACCTCAGCCGGCTGCTCGCGTCGATGCAGATCCCCGCGTCGCGCCTCGCGTCGGGCCTGCCCGTCGGCGGCGACCTGGAGTACGCCGACGAGGTCACGCTGGGCCGCGCCTTCGAGGGCCGCCGCCGCCTCTGAGCGGCATCCGCGGCGCTGTCGCGGATCGAGACCACCGGATCGGCACCCTAGGATGGACGATCAGGCGCACCCGTCCGCGCCGGATCACCGGGAGTTACACGTGGCCCTGATCGTGCAGAAGTTCGGCGGCTCGTCCGTCGCCGACGCCGAGAGCATCAAGCGCGTCGCCAAGCGCATCGTCGACACGCGCCGCGCCGGCCACGACGTGGTCGTCGCCGTCAGCGCGATGGGCGACACGACCGACGAACTGCTGGATCTGGCGAACCAGGTGGCGCCGGTGCCGGCGCCGCGCGAGCTCGACATGCTGCTCTCCAGCGGCGAGCGCATCTCCATGGCGCTGCTCGCGATGGCGATCCACTCGATGGGCTACGAGGCCCGCTCGTTCACGGGCAGCCAGGCGGGCATGATCACGACGGCCGACCACGGGTCCGCCCGGATCGTCGACGTCACCCCGGTGCGCCTGCGCGAGGCGCTCGACGACGGCGCGATCGTCATCGTCGCCGGGTTCCAGGGCTTCAACCGCGACACGCGCGACATCACCACGCTGGGACGCGGCGGCTCCGACACCACCGCGGTCGCCCTCGCGGCGGCCCTGGGCGCCGACGTCTGCGAGATCTACAGCGACGTCGACGGCATCTTCACCGCCGACCCGCGCGTCGTCCCGCTCGCGCGCAAGCTCGACCGGGTCTCGGCCGAGGAGATGCTCGAGCTCGCCGCGAACGGCGCGAAGGTGCTCTACATCCGCGCCGTCGAGTACGCGCGGCGTCACGGCGTGCTCATCCATGCCCGATCCACGTTCACCTCGAACGACGGCACGTACGTGCTGGGCGAGGGGATGACCGATCCTCGCCTCACCGAAGGAGCAGACATGTCCGACGCCATCGGAATGGAAGAGCCCGTCGTCACGGGTGTGGCCACCGACCGCAGCCAGGCGAAGGTCGCCGTCGTGGGCGTGCCCGACGTGCCCGGCTCGGCCGCCGCGATCTTCACCCTCGTGGCCAAGACGGGCGCGAACATCGACATGATCGTGCAGAACGCGCAGTCCGCCCAGCCGGGCCGCACCGACATCTCCTTCACCCTGCCCAAGCAGCAGGCGGTCGACGTCGTCAAGGCGCTCGCGGCCGAGCGCGACGCGATCGGCTACGAGAACCTCGTGCACGATGACCAGGTGGGCAAGCTCTCGGTCGTCGGGGCCGGCATGCGCACCCACTCGGGCGTCTCGGTGACGCTGTTCGAGGCGCTCAGCAGGCACGGGATCAACATCGACATGATCTCGACGAGCGAGATCCGCATCTCGGTGATCCTGGGCGAGAACGAGCTGGACGAGGCGGCGCGCGCCGTGCACGCCGCCTACGGGCTGGACGGCGACATCGAGGCCACCGTCTACGCGGGCACCGGCCGGTAGGGGCGGGTCCGGGGCGCGGGGCGTCCGGGTAGAATCAACCAACCCCGCGCTCGATCAGAGGAACCGCCATGACCCGCATCTCCGATTCTGGACTCTCCGTCGCCGTCGTCGGCGCCACCGGACAGGTGGGTGGCGTGATGCGCGAGATCCTGGCCGAGCGCGCGTTCCCCATCCGCGAGCTGCGCTTCTTCGCGTCGCCGCGCTCGGCGGGCACCGCGATCGAGTGGAACGGCCACACGGTCGTCGTCGAGGACATCGCCACCGGCGACCTCGGCGGCATCGACATCGCGCTGTTCTCGGCCGGGGGCGCGGCGTCGAAGGAGCACGCGCCGCGCTTCGCCGCGGCCGGCGCCGTCGTGATCGACAACTCCAGCGCGTGGCGCATGGATCCCGAGGTCCCGCTCGTCGTGGCCGAGGTGAACCCGCACGCCGCGGCCGATGCGCCCAAGGGGATCATCGCCAACCCCAACTGCACGACGATGGCCGCCATGCCCGTGCTGAAGCCCCTCGACGCCGAGGCGGGGCTGGAGCGGCTGATCGTCTCCACCTACCAGGCCGTGTCCGGTTCCGGGCTCGCGGGCGCGGAGGAGCTGCTGGGCCAGCTGGAGGGCGTGCTCGCGCAGGGCGACACGCTGCGGCTCGTGCGCGACGGCTCGGCCGTGGACTTCCCGGCGCCGCAGAAGTACGTCGCGCCGATCGCGTTCGACGTGCTGCCCTTCGCGGGGAACCTCGTCGACGACGGGCTGAACGAGACGGACGAGGAGAAGAAGCTCCGGAACGAGAGCCGCAAGATCCTCGAGCTGCCCGATCTGCGCGTGGCCGGCACGTGCGTGCGTGTGCCCGTGTTCACCGGCCACTCGCTGAGCATCAACGCCGAGTTCGCGCGCGAGCTCACGCCCGAGCGCGCACGCGAGATCCTCTCCGACGCACCCGGCGTGGCGCTCGAGGAGGTGCCGACGCCGCTGCAGGCGGCCGGCAAGGACCCGAGCTTCGTCGGCCGCATCCGCGCCGACCAGTCCGCGCCCGAGGGTCGGGGCCTGGTGCTGTTCGTCTCCAACGACAACCTGCGCAAGGGCGCCGCCCTCAACGCGGTGCAGATCGCGGAGCTGGTCGCCGCGCGCATCGGCGTCGCCGCGGCCTGACCCCGATCGGACCCGCATCCGCGAAGGAACGCGCGTTCTTTCGCCACGGGTGTGGTCCGGGCCGTCTGAGCGCCGCCGTAGGATTGTCTGGTGAGTGAAACTGTCGATGTCGTGCTCATCGGCGGCGGCGTCATGTCCGCCACGCTGGGCACTCTCCTGAAGGAACTGCAGCCCGACTGGAAGATCGTGGCGTTCGAGCGCCTCGGCGAGGTCGCGCAGGAGAGCTCCAACCCCTGGAACAACGCCGGCACGGGCCACGCCGCCCTGTGCGAGTTGAACTACATGCCCGACGCCGACGACCCCGCCAAGGCGATCGGCATCAACGAGCAGTTCCAGCTCAGCCGCCAGCTGTGGGCCTCGCTCGTCGAGCGCGGCATCCTCGACGCGCCGTCGACCTTCATCAACGCGACGCCGCACATGACGTTCGTGCAGGGCGAGAAGGACGTCGCCTACCTGAAGCGCCGCTACGAGACGCTCAAGGAGCAGCCGCTGTTCGCGGGCATCGAGTACAGCGAGGACTCGCGCGTCATCAACCAGTGGGCACCGCTGCTCATGCAGAAGCGGCGCAAGGGCGAGCCGTTCGCGGCCACCCGCGTGCCGTCGGGCACCGACGTCGACTTCGGCGCGGTCACGCGCCAGCTCTTCGACCACCTCGTCGAGGGCGGGCTGGATCTGCGCCTCGACACCGAGGTGAAGAAGCTCAAGCGGGCCAAGGACGGCACGTGGGAGGTGCGCTACCGCAACCGCGTGGGCCGCACCCCGGGATCGCTCAAGGCCCGCTTCGTCTTCGTGGGCGCGGGCGGCTGGGCCATCAAGGTGCTCCAGTCGGCGCGCATCCCCGAGATCAAGGGATACGGCGTGTTCCCGATCGGCGGTCAGTTCCTCAAGACGACCAAGCCCGAGCTCGTCGCCAAGCACCGCGCGAAGGTCTACTCGCAGGCCGCCGTGGGCGCCCCGCCGATGTCGGTGCCGCACCTGGACGCGCGCATGGTCGACGGCGAGGGATCGCTGCTGTTCGGCCCCTTCGCCACGTTCAGCCCGAAGTTCCTCAAGACGGGCAGCATGCTCGACATCGTGCAGCAGGTGCGCCCGAGCAACATCGGCTCGATGCTCAAGGTGGCCGTCACGAACCTCGACCTCGTGAAGTACCTCGTCACGGAGCTGCTGAAGACGCGCGCGAAGAAGATCGACAGCCTGCGCGAGTTCGTGCCGGACGCCGACGGCGCCGACTGGGAGCTCATCCAGGCCGGTCAGCGCGCCCAGGTGATGAAGGGCGGCAAGCTGCAGTTCGGCACCGAGGTGGTCGCCGCCGCGGACGGATCGATCGCGGGCCTGCTCGGCGCCTCGCCGGGCGCCTCGACGGCCGCGCCGATCATGCTCGACGTGCTGCAGCGCTGCTTCCCCGACCGCTTCGACGCGTGGAAGCCGCACCTGCAGGAGCTCATCCCCACGTTCGGCACCACGCTGAACGGCGACGCGCAGGCGGCATCGGCCGCCATGTCGGCCACGGCTGAGAAGCTCGGCCTTCCCGCCTGACGCACCCGCCGCGGGCTAGTCCCGCGGGTGGTCGCGGAGCTTGGGCAGGGGCTGCGTCTCGATCTCGGCGTGCTCGGCCATCTCGCGCCGCTCGGCGAGCGGGAACGAGACCTTGAACGTGGCACCGCCACCCGGGGTGTCCTCGACCGTGACGGAGCCGTGGTGCGCCTCGACGATGGAGGCGACGATCGCGAGCCCCAGGCCGCTGCCACCGGTCTCGCGGGCCCGCGACGTGTCGGCGCGCCAGAACCGCTCGAAGATCTGCTCGCGGATGGCCTCGGGCACGCCCTCGCCGTGGTCGACGACGGCGATCCAACCCATGTCGTGGGCGGGATCCACCCCCACCTCGAGCTCGATGGGCGAGTCCGCGCGGCTGTAGCGCCGGGCATTGCCGAGCAGGTTGGTCACGACCTGGCGCACCTTGTTCTCCTCGCCGAGCACGATCGGCGGCAGGGCCACCATCCGCGCACGCGGCTCCGAGAAGTCCATGGCCGGAACGTCGTCGCCCGCCTCGGCGGCCGCCCGCCGGCGGCGCAGCCGGTCGATCGTCGCGGCCGTGACCCGCTCGATCGCCGACGTCGCCGGATGGCGGCGCCGCTGCTCGTGGCTCCCGTCCCGGCGCCCCTCGTCGGAGCCCGCGTCGTGCGCCGCCTCGCGCACAGTGGGGACGGGGCCGGTGAGCGCCTCGAGCGTGCGGTCGATCACCGTCACGGCGCGGGACGGATCGGCGGCGCGCGTGTCGAGCGCGAGGTCGCGCGCCACGCGGCGCAGGTCGATGGGGGCGATGTCGAGCTCGCGGCGCTCGTCGAGGCGCGCCAGGGCCAGCAGATCCTCCACGAGCACGCCCATGCGCGTGGCCTCCTTCTCGATCCGCTCCATGGCCCTGGCGGTGTCCTCGGGGGTCTGGATCGCCCCCATCCGGTACAGCTCGGCGTAGCCGCGCACGCTCACGAGCGGGGTGCGCAGCTCGTGGCTGGCGTCGCCGATGAACCGGCGCATCTGGCGCACGGTCGCGTCGCGCTGCGAGATCGACGCGTCGACGCGGTCGAGCATCGTGTTGATCGCCTGCTTCAGCCGGCCGATCTCGGTGGTCGGCTCGATGTCGGTCATGCGCTGGTGGAAGTCGCCGCCGGCGATCGCCATCGCCGTCGACTCCACCTGCCGGAAGCGACGGAACGTGAGCGTCACGAGCCAGCGCGTGCCGAAGGCGCCGGCGACGATCGTCATGAGCGCGACGAACGTGAACACGGCGAAGTAGGTGCGCACGACGCTGATGACCTCGGCGTGGGGCAGGGCGATGATCTGGCTGTAGAACGCGTTCTTCCCCGCGGGCTGGACGATCCCCACCGAGGCACGGAACTCCGAGCCGTCCGCCCCCTTCAGGCCGAATCGCTCCGAGGTGAGCGGCTGGGCCTGATCGAGCGTGAGCGTGTCGGGGAACTCGGGCGGCACGGCGTCGCTGCGCAGGCCGCCCGCCGAGGCCACGAAACGGCCGTCGGGGTCGTAGAGGGCGATGAAGTACTCGGTGCGCAGATCGTCGAGATCCCCCTCGCCCTCCGCGGCGTCGAGCACGCGCTCCGCCAGCGTGTCGCTCTGCACGAGCTGCACGACCGACTCGTCCACGTTCGACAGCAGGGCGCTGTAGAGCACGAAGGAGGTGCCGACGCCCGCGACGAACAGGCCGATCGCCAGCACGGCCACCGTGACGCCGGTGACCTTCGCCCGCAGGCTGATCCGCCGCCACCAGCGGGTGAGGGCGTCGGGTTCCTTGGACAGGATCGTGCCCTACGAGGCCTTGTCGACCTTGAGCATGTAGCCGAAGCCGCGCTTGGTCTGGATGAGCGGCTCCGCGGCGTGCGGGTCGATCTTGCGGCGGAGGTAGGAGATGTAGCTCTCGACGATGCCGGCGTCGCCGTTGAAGTCGTACTCCCACACGTGGTCGAGGATCTGCGCCTTCGACAGCACCCGGTTGGGGTTGAGCATGAGGTAGCGCAGCAGCTTGAACTCCGTCGGGCTCAGCTCGATCTGCGTGTCGCCCACGTACACGTCGTGCGTGTCCTGATCCATCGTCAGCTCGCCGGCGTGGATCACCTGCTCCTCCTCCTCGCTCTGCATGGTGCGGCGGAGGATCGCCTGGATGCGCGCCACGATCTCGTCGAGGCTGAACGGCTTGGTCACGTAGTCGTCGCCGCCGGCGTTGAGGCCCTTGATCTTGTCCTCGGTCTCGTCCTTGGCGGTGAGGAACAGGATCGGCGCGGTGTAGCCGGCGTCGCGCAGGCGCTTGGTGACGCTGAACCCGTTCATATCGGGCAGCATCACGTCGAGCACGATGAGGTCGGGCTCCTCCTCGAGGACGGCGGAGATGGTCTGCGCGCCGTTGATCACGGTCTTCACCTGGAATCCGGCGAATCGCAGGCTCTGCGACAGGAGATCCCGGATGTTCGGCTCGTCATCGACAACGAGGATGCGCGGTGCGGTCATGGCCCCATTATGTCGGCCGGATCGATGATCGGGCTGGAAATCGCGACGGATCGGCCGAAAGCGAACACGCGCGCTCTGTCGTTCAGGCAGCGGCGACGAGATCCTCGACGTCCAGGATCGTGTAGCTGTAGCCCTGCTCGGCGAGGAAGCGCTGGCGGTTCTGGGCGAAGTCCTGGTCGACCGTGTCGCGGGCGATGAGGGTGTAGAAGCTCGCCGTCTGCCCGTCGCTCTTCGGCCGCAGCAGGCGGCCGAGGCGCTGGGCCTCCTCCTGGCGCGACCCGAAGGATCCGGACACCTGGATCGCGACGGACGCGTCCGGCAGATCCACCGAGAAGTTCGCGACCTTCGACACCACGAGCACCGGGAGCGTGCCGTCGCGGAACGCCTGGAACAGCTGCTCGCGCTCGTCCACCGGCGTGGAGCCGGTGATCTTCGGCGCGTCGAGGGCCTGCGAGAGCTCGTCGAGCTGGTCGAGGTACTGGCCGATGACGAGCACCTGCTCGCCGGCGTGGCGCGCGATGATGTCGCGCACGACGTCGATCTTCGCCGGCGCGGTCGCGGCCAGGCGGTAGCGGTCCTCGTCGGCGCTCGCCGCGTACTCCATGCGCTCGTCGGCGGGCAGGTCGACGCGCACCTCGTAGCAGGCGGCCGGGGCGATGAACCCCTGGGCCTCGATCTCCTTCCACGGCGCATCGAAGCGCTTGGGGCCGATGAGGCTGAACACGTCTCCCTCGCGTCCGTCCTCGCGCACGAGGGTGGCGGTGAGGCCGAGGCGGCGGCGTGCCTGCAGGTCGGCGGTGAGCTTGAACACCGGGGCGGGCAGCAGGTGCACCTCGTCGTACACGATCAGGCCCCAGTCGAGCGCGTCGAGCACGTCGAGGTGCGCGTACTGGCCCTTCCGCTTGGACGTGAGGATCTGGTAGGTCGCGATCGTGACGGGCTTGATCTCCTTGACCTGGCCCGAGTACTCGCCGATCTCCTCGGCCGTGAGCGTGGTGCGCTTGAGCAGCTCGTCGCGCCACTGGCGTGCGGAGACGGTGTTGGTGACGAGGATGAGCGTGGTCGTCTTCGTCGCCGCCATGGCCCCCGCGCCCACGAGCGTCTTGCCCGCGCCGCACGGGAGCACGACGACGCCCGATCCGTCGGCGCGGAAGGTGTCGACGGCCTGCTGCTGGTACGGGCGCAGCGCCCAGCCGTCCTCGTCGAGCGCGATCGCATGCGGCGTGCCGGGCGTGTACCCGGCCAGGTCCTCCGCGGGCCAGCCGATCTTCAGCAGCTCCTGCTTGATGTGCCCGCGCGCCCACGCGTCGACGACGAACGTGTCGGGCGCCGGCTGCCCCACGAGCAGCGGCTGGATGCGCTTGTTGCGCGAGACCTCCGCGAGCACCGCGCGATCGGTCGACTTCAGCAGCAGCTCGCCCTCGGCGCCGCGCTCGATCGTGAGCCGGCCGTATCGGTTCACCGTCTCGCGGATGTCGGTGGAGACCGACGGCGGCACGGGGAAGCGGCTCCACCGGTCGAGCGTCTGCAGCATGTCGTCGGCCGTGTGGCCGGCCGCGCGCGCGTTCCACAGCCCGAGCCGCGTGATCCGGTAGGTGTGGATGTGCTCCGGCGCGCGCTCGAGCTCGGCGAAGACGGCGAGATCGTGGCGCGCCGATTCCGCGTCGGGGTGCGCCGCCTCGAGCAGCACCGTGCGGTCGCTCTGGACGATCAGGGGGCCATCAGACATAGCGAACGAGTCTACCGCCGTGCGGTGAACGGGGCATCGGCTCGTGGGCGCACTCCGCCGATCGACGCGGGGCCGACATCCCTGCCCCGCGCGCTTACGGGCGGCGGACGGAGGCGATCGAGCGGATCGGCAGGGTGCGCTCGACGTCGGCGCCGCGGTCGAGTCCGCGCAGACGGCCGCCGCCCAGGCCGGTCGCCTCGAGCGTGAACTCGCGCGTCGAGCCGTCGGGGAGCGAGACCGCCACGATGAGGGTGGCCTTCTCGCGCACGGCGGCGTCGAGCTCGCGCTCCAGCCACGCGGCGTCGGCGTCGGCCGACTCCGACTCCCGCAGGCGGGCGATCAGCGGCGCGTAGCGGTCGGCGTCCGGCGCCTCCTCCGGCGCGAGCCGGTGCCGGCGCAGGGCGACCGCCTCGCCCTCCTCGTCGATGACGATGACGGGGTAGCGCGCATCGGCGAGCGCCCAGTAGACGGCGGCCCGGTCGGCGCGGGTGCGCAGCAGCCGGCCGTCGGGCACGAGGCCGAGCGCGCGCAGCGCCTGATCGACCGCGATGGTGTCGAGCAGCTGGTGGTCGCGGCTCGAGACGACGGTGTGGCCGGTCTCGGGATCCAGCGAGATGCGGACGAGCCCGTGCCGCTCCGCGGTGCGCTCGATCAGGTACGCGAGCGGCTGCGGCAGGCCCGTGAGAGACAGCTCCGCGAGGAAGCCGCGGATGCCCTCGGCGGTCTCTCCCGCCGAGAGCGCCTGCCCGATCGACGCCTCGGTGAACCGGTAGGTCGACGCCTGCGCGTGCGACTCGCGCACCGACATGCCGCGCAGCCTCACGTCGAGCTCGGGGGCCAGCGGCCCCGGAGAGATCGCCGTCAGGTCGTTCTGCAGGAACACCCGATCGACCTCGTGCGGCAGGAGCGCCAGCAGGGGAGCGGGGTCGGGTGCGGCGCCGCCGCGCGCGGGCGCGGCCCACTCCGGCTCGCCGCCGTCCTCCGCGACGAGGCCCACGAGGCGCCACAGCGCGATCCAGCTCGCCGCGCGCTCGGGCCACTCGGGGTCGAGGGGATACGCGTCCGGCCACAGCTCCGGATCGATCCAGCCGCCGTCGGCGCGCAGCCCCGCGGGCAGCGCGCCCCGCAGGGCCGCCACGAGCGACGACCAGCGCTCGCCGGTGGAGCGGCGGATCCACTCCGCCCCCGCGGGCGTCACGAGCCAGCGTCGCTCCTGCCCGCGCAGCAGTCCGGCGAGCTCGGCGGCGCGCACGAGCGCGTCGGCGTCGGCGCCGTCGCGCGCCAGCTCCTCCTGCACGAGGCGCTTGCGCTCGGTGGCGGCCAGACCCGTCGCGACGCGCCCCAGGGGCACGCGGAGGGCGTCGATCAGCAGATCGGCCAGCGCGGTCGTCGCCGTGAACGCGCGCTCGGCGGCGTGGGCGGCGGCGTCGGCCGACGCCGGCTCGGGCGTGCGCAGGGGCGTCGGCGTGACGTCGTCCGGCAGCGCGGCGGCGACCGGGGCGAAGGGGCGGCCGTCGGCGTCGGTCAGCCCCAGGAGCTCGGGGCCGGAACCGGAGCGCAGCGCGTGCAGGTCGTCGCGGGGCAGCGCGCGCAGGGTGACCGCGATCGAGCCGGTGTCGAGCAGGGCCTCGGCCGCGTCGAACCAGCTGCGCCACGCCGCGTGGGGTGACACCCTCCGGGCGCCCAGCAGTCGGGCGATCTCGCCGTCCTCTCTGGCGGCGAGACGCTCCGCGAGCGTGCGCGCTTCGGCTACCACGCGATCCGGGGCATCAGGACGGGCGGTCCGACGCCCGTCCCCTTCGGATCATCGACATGATCAGCAGCGCGAAGATGAGCAGGAACCCGATCGGCAAGCCGATCATCGGGATCGTCGCGATGATCGGCCACGCGCCGCGGCCGAAGTCCTCGGACTCCAGGCCAGCGGCGTCGGCGATCAGGAGCGCGAAGAACGAGGCCACCGACAGCACGATCACGCCGAGCGACATGAACGTGAGGATCCGATCGATGCGACGGACCGGGGTCTCGTCGGCGGGCTGCTTGCTGCTCATCCCGACCAGGATACGCGTCGCCGGCGGATGGGTAGGCTGGAAACGGGGAGCGGCGACGTGCCGCACCCGCATCCGTCCGCACGATCGCTCAGCAAGAGGTGTCCCATGCCCACCGGCAAGGTCAGGTTCTACGACGAGGAGAAGGGCTTCGGCTTCATCGCCTCGGACGACGGCCAGGACGTCTTCCTGCACGCCAGCGCGCTGCCGGCCGGCACGGTCCCGAAGCAGGGAGCGCGCGTCGATTTCGGCATCGCCGACGGACGCAAGGGCCCCCAGGCCCTCTCCGTCCGCGTGCTCGAGGCGCCCCCCACGCGGGTGAAGCCCAACCGCAAGAAGGCCGAGGACATGGCGGTCATCATCGAGGACCTCGTGAAGATGCTCGACGGTGTGGGCGAGGACCTGCGCCGCGGCCACTACCCCGCGAACAGCCACGCCCGCAAGGCCGCCGCCGTGCTGCGGAGGGTCGCCGATGAGCTCGATGTCTGACACGCCAGACGACGCCCCCGAGGCGGACGTCGTGCCGGAGTCCGAGGTCCCCTCGACGGGCGAGGCGATCGCGGCGGACGAGGCGACCGCGGATGCCGGGGCGGACGCGGATGCCGGGGCGGACGTGAACGAGGCGGATGCCCAGGCCGACGAGCCGGGGCAGGTCGTCGCCGACGCCCGGCTGCTCGCGGCCCACGATCTCGCGCTCGAGGCGCTGCGCGAGATCACGCCGGCCTCGTCGATCGGCGCCCCCGCGGGGCACCGGGTCGAGCCGGACGGGGTCGTCTCGCTGCTCTTCGAGAACACACTGCCCGGCTACCCCGGCTGGTACTGGACGGTCTCGCTCGCCGTGGTCGAGGGCGCCGAGCCGACGGTGCTCGAGGCCGAGCTGCTTCCCGGTGAGGGCGCGCTGCTCGCGCCGGAGTGGGTGCCCTGGTCGGTGCGACTGAAGGAGTACCAGGCCGCTCAGGCCGCGGCCGAGGCCGCGAGCCGGGCGGCGTCGGGCACCGCCGACGGCGCCGAGGCTGACGAGGACGACGAGGACGACTTCGACGAGGACGACCTCGATGAGGACGACCTCGATGAGGACGACGGCCTGGACGACGACCTCGACGCGGACGCATCGCCGGTGCTGCACGCGGGCGACGTGGACGGCGTCGACATCGACGAGCTCGACGAGGACGACCCGGACGAGGACTCCGGCGAGGACGACGACTCCGACGAGGACGACGAAGAGGACTGACGTCGCCGCGTTGATGAGTCGCGGCCTCGGCTCGCTGCGGAACAGGCGCGGAGTCGAGACCCGCGGCGGCCCGCCTCAGCCCTGTGCGAGCACGTAGTCGAGCGAGCGGATCAGCTGGCGCACGTCGTCCGGCTCCACCGACACGAAGGTCGCGATGCGCAGCTGGTTGCGGCCGAGCTTGCGGTACGGCTCGGTGTCGACGATCCCGTTGGCGCGCAGCGTCCCGGCGACGGCCGCCGCGTCCACCGTCTCGTCGAAGTCGATCGTGACGACGACGGGGGAGCGGTGCGCCGGGTCGGCGACGAACGGCGTGGCCACGGCCGAGGCCTCGGCCCACGCGTAGAGAGCCTGCGACGACTCGCGCGTGCGGGCGTCGGCCCACGCGAGGCCCCCGCGGCCGAGGATCCACTCGAGCTGGCTGTCGAGCAGGTGCAGCGTCGCGAGCGCCGGGGTGTTGTACGTCTGGTTCTTGCGGGAGTTGTCCAGCGCGGTGGCCAGGCTCAGCGACTCGGGGATGTACCGGCCGCTCGCGGCGACCCGCTCGATCCGCTCGATCGCGGCGGGCGACACCGCGGCCAGCCACAGGCCGCCGTCCGATCCGAGGTTCTTCTGCGGGGCGAAGTAGTAGACGTCCGCCTGCGCGGCGTCGAAGTCGATCCCGCCCGCCGCGCTCGTGGCGTCGATCACCGTGAGCGCGCCGTCGTCGCCGGCCACGCGGGTGATCGGGGCGGTCGCGCCCGTGGACGTCTCGTTGTGGGGCCACGCGTACACGTCGACACCCGCCACGGGCTCGGGCAGCGCGATCGATCCCGGTTCCGCCTTGCGCACATCGGGCGCCTCGAGCCACGGTGCCGCCGCGGCCGCGGCGAACTTGCCGCCGAACTCGCCGAAGGTGAGGTTCTGGCTGCGCTTCTCGATGAGCCCGAACGCCGCCGCGTCCCAGAACGCCGTGGATCCGCCGTTGCCGAGGATGATCTCGTAGCCCTCGGGCAGGCGGAACAGCGATGCGAGGCGCTCCCGCACGCTGCCGACGAGGTCCTTCACGGGTGCCTGGCGATGCGACGTGCCCAGCAGCGACCGCCCGGCGGCCGCGAGGGCGGCGACCTGCTCGTCCCTCACCTTGGACGGGCCGCAGCCGAATCGTCCGTCGGCGGGCAGGAGATCGGCGGGGATCGTGAGCGTCATGCGTCCATGGTAGGACCGGCCGCGCCGTGGCTCCGCGCGGGATGGGGTCCAGGGGAACCCACATGCCGCGCCGCATAGGATTGCCGGAGGAACCCCACGGAGGCCCGGATGACCGACCTGATCGACACCACGGAGATGTACCTTCGCACCATCCTCGAGCTCGAGGAGGAGAACATCGTGCCGCTGCGCGCGCGCATCTCCGAGCGGCTCGGCCACTCCGGTCCCACGGTGTCGCAGACGGTCGGCCGCATGGAGCGCGACGGGCTCGTGCACGTGGGCGAGGACCGTCGCCTCGAGCTGTCGGAGGCCGGCCGGCAGAAGGCCGTCGACGTGATGCGCAAGCACCGCCTCGCCGAGCGGCTGCTGTCGGACGTCATCGGCCTGGACTGGGCGTACGTCCACGAGGAGGCGTGCCGCTGGGAGCACGTCATGAGCGAGCAGGTGGAGCGCCGCCTCATCGAGCTGCTCGGCAGCCCCACCGAGTCGCCGTACGGCAACCCGATCCCGGGCCTCGATCTCATCGGCGGCGAGCCGGGCCGCGACTTCGACGAGGGCGTGATCGGCCTCGTGAAGGCGCTCGACGCGCAGGGCGGCCCGCTTCAGGGCACCGTGCGCCGCCTAGCCGAGCCGGCGCAGGTCGACCCCGAGCTGCTGCAGCAGCTGCGCGTGGCCGGCGTGGTCCCCGGCGCCTCGGGCGACTTCCGCTACAGCGAGGGGTACGTGCTCGTGCACATGGACGGCAGCGACGAGGCGCTCGAGCTGCCCGTCGAGATCGCCTCGCACGTCTTCCTCGTCGCTCCGCGCTGACCGGTCGAGGGCGCGCGGGCGCTCTCAGAATCGGAGCGTGACATTTTCGTTATCTTCCCGTAGGGTGGGGAAATCCCGAGGCCGGAAGGCCCCGAACCCGTTCTGCAAGCAATCGCCTCTCCGGCTCGTCCTTCTTGCAGGATGCACTGTCCGACGACGAGTGCTGACGAGCCGGCGCTGCCCGAGCGCGAGGCGACGGAGGAACACGTCTTGACCCAGAACCCCACGCCCGCAGGCTCACCCGAGGCCTCGGACACCCCCGAGAACGGCGCGATCGCGCCCGCGAAGATCAGTCGGCGCGACATCCGCCGCGCCGAGCGCACGCTGCGCGCGGAGAGCACCCCGAAGGTGCGCCCGCTGCGCGCGGCCGGCACGATGGCCGCGGTCCTCGCGCTCATCGCCGGCGTCGCCATCCCCGCCTACGCCGCCACCCAGGGTGGCGACGCGGAGCAGGTGACGGCCCACGACATCGCCGAGGCCGACGCGCAGTCGCTCACGGTGGAGGGCGGCGCGGCCGCCTCGCAGCTGAGCGCCTCGAGCTACTCGGCCACGACGGCGAGCGAGATCGAGAAGAAGAAGGCGGCGGCCGAGGCCGCCGAGCGCGCCAAGGAGATGGCCGCGGCGGCCGCCGCCGCGGCGTCCGCGCCCGCCTCCGTCTACTCCGGCAACGTCATGCCGTCCGCCCCGAGCGAGGGTGTCGTCTTCCCGCTCCCCGCCGGCTCGTGGACCTCCGGTCGCGGCCTCGGCGACTCGGGCTACCACATGGGCTGGGACCTGCTCGCCGCCACCGGCACGCCGATCTTCGCGGCCGCCGACGGCGTGGTCTCGCAGGCCGGCTGGAGCGGCGGCTACGGCAACGCCGTCGTGATCGAGAGCAACGTGGGCGGCAGCGCCACCAAGACCCGCTACGGCCACATGTCGTCGATCGCGGCCTCGGCGGGCCAGTCCGTCACCGCCGGCCAGGTCATCGGCTACGTCGGATCGACCGGTCGCTCCACCGCACCGCACCTCCACTTCGAGGTCTACGTCAACGGCGGCGTCGTCAACCCGCAGGGCTGGCTGCCGTACTGATCCGCGGCCTCGCAGGGCCCCGTCGGCAGCCGCCGGCGGGGCCCTCGTCGTCTCGGCGGCACCACCGGGCGCGCCGGGGCCGTCGACACGCCCGGGAATGTTCACCTCGCGGATGGCCCCGCGCGGCCCCGGCTGGGCTACTCTGATCCCGTCGCCGCGCGAAGCGGAGGGAGAAGCCGATGTCACGAATACCTCGCATCCGAACCACGGATGCGCTCGGGCGTTACGTGCTTCGGCATCGTGTGCACACGATGCGCGGGTCGTCCGCGTGCAGAAGGCGCTGTCTGTGAGACAGCGCCTTTTTTCGTCCCTGCGCGCCCTCGCATCGCTCTCCACCGCAGAGCGCGACGTCGCTGGATCGAGAGCCCGGAAGCCGTCCGGGACCCGTCGAAAGGACACGGCATGCGCACTCTGGTGTTGAACGCGGGCTATGAGCCCCTTGCGGTCGTCTCGTTCAAGCGCGCCCTCGTGCTCGTCATGAACGAGAAGGCGAGCATCGTCGAGCGGATCGAGGACGAACCGATCTGGGGCACCCACGGGTCGTACGAGCGACCGGCGGTGATCGTGCTCACCCGCTACGTGCGCGTACCCGGCGGCCGTCGCGTGCCCGTGACGCGCCGCGGGGTGCTGCGCCGCGACGGCCACCGCTGCGGCTACTGCGGCAAGCCGGCGTCGACCATCGACCACATCCTGCCGCGCTCGCGCGGCGGTGCGGACTCGTGGGAGAACCTCGTCGCGGCCTGCCTGCGCTGCAACAACGTCAAGAGCGACCGCACGCCGCAGGAGATGGGCTGGGAGCTGCGCGTCACGCCGCGCCCGCCCCGCGGCGGCGCGTGGACCGTGCGCGGCGTGGAGCGCAGCGACCCGCGCTGGGAGCCGTACCTGGCGCTCGCGGCCTGATCCGCGTTCACCCGCGCCCGGTAGAGTCGGCACGCGCGCCGTGCGGGCGCGCCCCCGCGGACGAGAACGAGTGAGGCCGGATCCCTTGAGCATCGACGACCCCGGCCCCTTCGACCGCGGCGCGCTCGCGCCGGACGAGCGGACGCTGATCGACATCCTCACCGAGACCACGGCCCGCCACCCCGACGCATCGGCGCTCGAGGACGAGGTCGGCGCGCTGAGCTACCGCGAGCTGCTTGCGCTCGTCTGGCGCACGGCCGCCCGGCTGCACGAGCAGGGTGTGGGGCGCGGCGACCGGGTGGGCGTCCGGATGCCGTCGGGCGACCGCGAGCTCTACATCGCGATCCTCGGGATCCTCGCCGCCGGGGCGGCGTACGTGCCCGTCGACGCCGACGATCCGCAGGAGCGGGCCGATCTCGTCTTCGGCGAGGCGGGGGTCCGCGGCGTCGTCGCGCCGGGCGGCTACGCCGCGGCGGATGCCCGACCGGCGGCGCTGTTCGACGGCGAGGACCCGCATCCCGCGACGAACGCGCTGCCCCTCGTGCCGCCGCCGGGTCCCGGCGACGACGCGTGGATCATCTTCACCTCCGGATCCACGGGCGTGCCGAAGGGCGTGGCCGTGACGCACCGCTCGGCCGCCGCCTTCGTCGACGCCGAGGCGCGGCTGTTCCTGCGGGACGCGCCGCTCGGGCCCGGCGACCGGGTGCTCGCCGGCCTCTCGGTCGCCTTCGACGCCTCGTGCGAGGAGATGTGGCTCGCGTGGCGCCACGGCGCATGCCTCGTGCCCGCGCCGCGCGCCCTCGTCCGCTCGGGCGAGGACCTCGGCCCGTGGCTCGTGGGGCACGGGATCACCGTGGTCTCGACGGTCCCCACGCTCGCGTCGCTGTGGCCGCAGGACGCGATCGAGAACCTCCGGCTGCTGATCTTCGGGGGCGAGGCGCTGCCGGCCGAGCTGGCCGCACGCCTCGCGAGCGAGGAGCGCGAGGTCTGGAACACCTACGGGCCGACCGAGGCCACCGTCGTCGCGTGCGCGGCGCGCATGGACGGCGACGCGCTCCGGGCGGGCGAGCCCGTGCGGATCGGCCTGCCGCTGGACGGCTGGACGCTCGCGGTCGTGGACGGCGAGGGCGCGCCGGTCGCGGAGGGCGAGGTCGGCGAGCTCATCATCGGCGGCGTGGGACTGGCCCGCTATCTCGACCCCGCGAAGGATGCGGAGAAGTACGCGCCGATGCCGCGGCTGGGCTGGGAGCGGGCGTACCGATCCGGCGACCTCGTGCGCGCGGACGCCGCGGGGCTCGTCTTCCAGGGACGGGCCGACGACCAGGTGAAGATCGGCGGGCGGCGGATCGAGCTCGGCGAGGTGGAGGCGGCGCTGCAGGCGCTCACCGCCGTCTCCGCGGCCACCGTCGCGGTGCAGCGGTCGGAGGGCGGCGTGCCCCTGCTCGTCGGCTACGTCGTTCCCGACGCCGGGTTCGACCGGCAGACGGCGCGCGCCGAGCTGGCCGAGACCCTGCCGGCGCCGCTCATCCCGCTGCTCGCCGTCATGGACGAGCTGCCGGTGCGCACCTCCGGCAAGGTCGACAAGGCCGCGCTGCCGTGGCCGCTCGACGGCGGCGATCCCGCCGACTCGCGCCTCTCCGGCACGGCCGCGTGGCTCGCCGAGCAGTGGCTGGGCGTAATCGGCATCCGGCCGGCCGACGAGAAGGCCGACTTCTTCCAGCTCGGCGGCGGATCGCTCGCCGCGGCCCAGCTCGTCTCGCGCATCCGCGCGAGGGCGCCCGAGTTCACGATGGCCGACGTGTACGACCTGCCGCGCCTGGGGCAGATGGCCGCCGCGGTCGAGGCCGACGCCACGGACGACGATCCGGACCGCCCGCCCGTGCCGGCGGCGGCGCCCACGCCGCGGCGGATGCAGTGGGTGCAGACGCTGCTCGGCGCGCCGCTGCTCGCCCTCGGCGGGGCGCGCTGGATCGTGTGGCTCCTCGCGGCGTCGTGGATCCTGCAGCTCGCGCCCGGCTTCGCGTTCCTGCCGGACGCGCCGTGGTGGACGATCCTGCTCGGCATCGTCGTGTTCGCGACGCCGTTCGGGCGCATGGCCATCGCGGCGCTCGCCGCCCGGCTGCTGCTCACGGGCCTGCGCCCCGGCGACTACCCCCGCGGCGGTGCCGTGCACCTGCGGCTGTGGCTGGCGGAGCAGATCGCGCACCAGATCGACGCGGTCGGCATGGCGGGCGCGCCGTGGGTGACCTACTACGCCCGCGCGCTCGGCGCGCGGATCGGCGAGGGCGTTGACCTGCACACCATGCCGCCCGTCACGGGCATGCTGCGCGTGGGCGCCGGGGCGGCGATCGAGCCCGAGGTCGACCTCAGCGGGTACTGGATCGACGGCGACACGGTGCGGATCGGCGAGATCCGGATCGGCGCGGACGCGACCGTCGGCTCCCGCAGCACCCTCGCCCCCGGCACCCGCATCGGCCGCGGCGCCGAGGTCGCCCCGGGCTCGGCGGTGTTCGGCCGTGTGAAGGCCGGGCAGCGGTGGGCCGGGTCGCCCGCCGTGCGCGTGGGCGGCGCGTCGGCCCCGCTCGCCGTCGGCCGCCCCGCCGCGCCGCGCCGCTGGCTGTGGGCGTACGCCGCGTCGTCGATCGTGCTCGGGCTGCTCCCCTTCGCGGCGATGGCCGCCGGCGGGCTCGTCCTCGCGGCGGGTGTGCGCGGCGCCGACTCGCTCGGCGCCGCCGTGCCCGGGCTGCTCGCCTGGCTGGTGCCCGCCGTGATCGTCGCCGGCCTCGTCTTCGCGGGGCTCGTGCTGGCGCTCGTGCGGATGCTGTCCATCGGGCTCGTGGAGGGCGTGCACCCGGTGCGGGGTCGCATCGCGTGGCAGGCGTGGACGATCGAGCGCCTGCTGGATTCGGCGCGCACGATGCTCTTCCCGATCTACTCGAGCCTGTTCACCCCGATCTGGCTGCGGCTGCTCGGCGCGAAGGTCGGCCGCGAGGTGGAGGCGTCGACCGTGCTGCTGCTGCCGTCGATGACCACGATCGACGACGGGGCGTTCCTCGCCGACGACACGATGGTCGCGACCTACGAGCTGCGCGGCGGCTGGATGCGCATCGCGGCGGCGCGGATCGGCAAGCGCGCCTTCCTGGGCAACTCCGGCCTCGCCGGCGCCGGCCACCGGGTGCCGAAGAACGCGCTCGTGGCCGTGCTGTCGGTCGCACCGCTCAAGGCGAAGGCCGGCTCGTCGTGGCTGGGCTCGCCCGCCGTGCGGCTGCGCCGCGTCGTGAACGAGGCCGACCTGGAGCGCACCTACCGCCCGCGCCCCTCGCTGCGCGTGGCGCGGGCACTGTGGGAGCTGTGCCGGTTCGTGCCCGTCGTCGTGACGTGCGCGCTGGGACTCGGCGTGCTGCTCGCTCTCGCGTGGCTCATCGAGGCGCTCGGCCTCGTGCCCGCGCTGCTGCTGTCCGGCGTGGTGCTGCTGGCGGCGGGCGCGGTGGCCGCGGCCGTCACGACCGCGGCGAAGTGGGCGCTCGTGGGCACGATCCGGGCGGGGGAGCATCCGCTGTGGTCGAGCTTCGTGTGGCGCACGGAGGTCTCCGACACGTTCACCGAGATGCTCGCGGCGCCGTGGTTCGCCAACGCGGCGGCGGGCACGCCGGCGCTCGCCGTGTGGCTGCGCTCGCTCGGCGCGCGCATCGGGCGTGGGGTGTGGACCGAGAGCTACTGGCTGCCCGAGCCCGATCTCGTGCGCCTGGGCGACGGCGCCACCGTGAACCGCGGCTGCGTCGTGCAGACGCATCTGTTCCACGATCGGGTGATGAGCACCGACACCGTCACCCTCGAGGCCGGGGCGACGCTGGGACCGCACAGCGTGATCCTGCCGGCGGCCACGATCGCGCAGGCCGCGACGGTCGGGCCCGCCTCGCTCGTGATGCGCGGCGAGTCGGTGCCGGCGGGCAGCCGCTGGAGCGGCAATCCCATCGGCCCGTGGCGCGCCGTGAGGGCGCGCCGCTACCAGGCGGCGGAGCGCGCATGAAGCCCGACGCCTACACACCGCACAGCGGCGACCCGAACGTGCGCGTGGCGCACTACGACCTCGCGCTCGACTACAAGGTCGGCACGAACCGCCTCAGCGGCACCGCCACGATCGCGGGCCGCGTGCGCGAGCGCACGAAGTCGGTCGCGCTCGATCTCGTCGGCCTGCACGTCAAGAAGGTGCGCACCGTGCGCGGGCTCGACGTGTCGTTCCGGCAGTCGGCCACGCGCACGCGGTTCACGTTCGGACGCTTCCTCGAGGAGGGCGAGTCGTTCACCCTCACCGTGACGTACGCCGGCTCGCCGCGACCGCGCGGCACCCGGTGGGGCACGCTCGGCTGGGAGGAGCTCGAGGACGGCGTGCTCGTCGCATCGCAGCCCACGGGGGCACCGACCTGGTTCCCGTGCAACGACCTGCCGCGCGACAAGGCCACGTACCGAATCGAGATCACGACCGACGCCGACTACGCGGTCGTCTCGGGCGTGCCGGGCACCGTCGAGCCCGCGCGGGGCCGCCGCCGATGGACCTTCGACCTCGACGTGCCGACCGCGACCTACCTCGTCTCGCTGCAGATCGGGCGCTACACGCGGCGCGAGGTGGCCCTCGGCGGCGTGCCGGGCGCGCTCGCCTACCCGCGCGCGATCGAGGCGCGCGTCGAGGCCGATTTCGCCGATCTGCCGCGCATGATGGCGGTCTTCGAGGAGGCGTTCGGTCCCTACCCGCTGCCGGGCTACACGGTGGTCGTGACGGAGGACGAGCTGGAGATCCCGCTCGAGTCGCAGGGCATGGCGGTGTTCGGCGCCAACCACATCGACGGCCGCGGCGGCCTCGAGCGGCTCATCGCGCACGAGCTGGCGCACCAGTGGTTCGGCAACAGCGTGGGCGTGGCGCGCTGGCGCGACATCTGGCTGAACGAGGGCTTCGCCTGCTACGCCGAGTGGATCTGGGCGGAGCGCTCGGGCGGCCCCACGGCGCACGCCCTCGCCCTCGGGTATCGGGCCGATCTGGCGGGGCGGCCGCAGGATCTCGTGCTCGCCGATCCCGGGGCGGACCGGATGTTCGACGACCGCGTGTACAAGCGGGGCGCGCTCGCCCTGCACGCGCTGCGCCTGACCGTCGGCCACGAGGCGTTCTTCGGGATCCTGCGCGACTGGGCGGCCGCGCACCGCGGCGGCACGGCGAAGACCTCGCATTTCGTCGCGCTGTGCCGCGAGCGGGCGGGCGCCGCGGCGGCGCAGGTGCTCGGCCCCTGGCTCGACGACGCCGCGCTGCCCGCGCTGCCGCCGGGGCCGCGCGTGCGCCCGGCCGTGCTCAGCGACGCGCTCGAGACGGGCGCGCCGCGATCGCGAGGCTGACGACGAATCCGTCGGGCGCCGGCACGTCGTACAGCGCGATCGGCTCGTCCCGGCCGGGGATCCGCGCGCGCTCGCCGCGGATCCGCACGTCGCCCGGCGGCACGCGCAGCCCGCGGCCGTCGGCCTTCAGCGCCGCCTCGATCCGCGTCCATCCCCGCAGTGTCGGTGGGGGATCGAGGAGGTTCGCGAGGTCCGAGAGGACCGTGCCGGGTTCGCCGCGTTCGACGTCGACGCCGATGGCCTCCGCCTCGCGGGTGGGCGCCGCGGCGGCGACGACGAAACCGCCCGCGTAGGCCGCGCTCAGCGCGACCGGGGCCTCGAGCGCCACCGGGGCGCCGTGATCCGCGCCGCCGCAGCGCGGGCAGCGCCGCGCGATGCGCGTGCCGGACGCGGGGGCGAGCGCCGAGACGAGCGACGCGAGGAGGGCGTCCGCCGCGGCCGAGCGATCGGGACCGATCGCCGCGAAGTCCACGAGAGCCGGCCCGATGCGGTGCATTCGCTCCTCGCTCGCCTGTGCCCCTGACTGGACTCGAACCAGCGACGCACGGTTTAGGAAACCGACGCTCTATCCACTGAGCTACAGGGGCGTCGGTGTCCAGCCTAACCCGCCGCGCGCCGCCCCCGGATGCGACAAAGGCCGGGCGGAGGGATCCGCCCGGCCTTTGCGCGTGTGCCGGTGCGATCAGTTCGCGGCCTCGTAGGCCTCGAGCACCGAGGCCGGTACCCGGCCGCGTTCGGAGACCGTATATCCGTTGGCCTTGGCCCATTCGCGAATGGGGCCGTAGTCCTTCTGCCCGCCACGGCGGCGCTGCTGCTGCTTCGGTCCGGAGGACGAGCCGCCGCCCGCGCGGCGACCGGCCGAGATGTACGGTGCGAGCGCGTCGCGCAACGTCGCGGCATTCGCCTCGGTCAGGTCGATCTCGTAGCTCTTTCCGTCCAGAGCGAAAAGCACGGTCTCGCCCTCTCCGGGTTCGAGAACGGTTCCGTCGATATCGTCGACGAGCTGATGCACGATTTTGCGAGCCATGTGCCCGAGGATAACACCGGATGTGCTAATCGCCACCTCGCGGAATACCGGCGTGCCGGAAAAGGGAATTCCCCTGAATGGAGGAATGCGCGATCAATTCGCGGAAATCCCCATTCGTGAGGGGAGTAGTGGTGGGTCTCAGGGGAGGAGGCCCGTGCGCCTCGCCCTGGCGACGGCGGCGTGCCGCGTCGACGCGTCGAGCTTCGACATGGCGGATCCGAGGTAGGCCTTCACGGTGCCCTCGCGCAGGCCCAGTCTTTCGGCGATCTCGGCGTTCGTCGCGCCCAGCGCCACGCAGGCGAGCACATCCGTCTCCCGCCGCGACAGCCGCACGCCCGACTGCGGCGCGCTCGCCTGCGGTGCGGTCTCGCCCGACAGGCCCGCGAGTCGGCGCTCCACATCCTCCAGCCGCGCCCGCAGCTGCGGATCGGGCACATCGGCGGCGATGCGGCGCAGCTCGGCATAGCTCTCGCGCAGCTCCTCCTGCTGCGCGGCGCTGAGCGCGGGCGCCTGCGGCGGCGGCGCCGACTGCGCCAGGCGGCGGTCGACCTCGTCGCGGATGCGCAGCTCGGCCGCCAGCTCCTCGGCCACGCGCATCGCCGGGGCCGTGGCGACGCCGCCGATGTTCCACCGGCCCCAGGCGCCACCGTAGAGCACGCCGCGGGGCCGCCCGACGACGACGACGGGCACCGCCAGCAGGGTGCCGATCCCCTCGCCCAGGATCCAGCGATCGTAGTCGTGCGTGATCTGCGTGGCCGTGCCGTAGTCGCCCGTCATCCGCGGGCGCAGCTCGCGCATCGCCCGCCCGCCGAGGCCGCGCTCCACGCGCACGGCCAGCCCGTCGAGGGCGTTGGTCTGGGCGCCGACGATCGCATCGACCGCGGCCGTATCGTGCTGCAGGAGGCCGCCGAACGCGACGGGGAAGCGCGTGCGGCGCGCGAGGTCGCGCACCGCTCGCTCCAGCAGCGGGTCGCGCGGGGATGGTGCCTCGGTTCTCACGAATGACCTCCGCTTCCGCGGCGCCATCGCCGCGTCCTCGGTCCGGTGTGCGCGGGGGCTCCCGCGTACCGACTTTCGGGGGTGACGGCCGTGCCGCCGCGTTCGTAGCGTCGAAGCTACCATCGGCGATGCCTGCGGCGCGCCGGTCGGCGACGCAAAGTCGCGGCGCCGTCACCCGACCATGTGGCAAGGAGGCCTCATGACCGAACCATCGACCGGTGCGAGGAGCACCATCGATTACATCGCGGAGGAGAATTCCCCGCGATTCCGGGAGCTGAAGCGTGCCCACCGCGGCTTCGTCTTCCCGCTCGCGGCGTTCTTCCTGATCTGGTATTTCGTCTACGTGCTGCTCGCCGGTTGGGCGCCCGACTTCATGGCGATCAAGGTGTTCGGCCAGGTGAATGTGGGCCTGCTCATCGGCCTCGGGCAGTTCGTCACCACATTCGCGATCACCATGGCCTACGTGTCGTTCGCGAACCGCCGGCTCGACCCCCAGTCCGCCGCCATTCGCGCGGACCTCGAGAAGCAGGAGACGCGCGCATGAACGTCGTCCACGCGGCCGCCGGAACGGCGGCGGCCGAGAACAACCCGATCCTGAACATCACGATCTTCGGCCTGTTCGTCGTGGTGACGCTGATCATCGTCATCCGCGCCTCCCGGAACAACAAGACGGCCGCGGACTTCTATGCGGGCGGGCGCGCCTTCTCCGGCCCGCAGAACGGCTTCGCGATCGCGGGCGACTATCTCTCCGCGGCCTCGTTCCTCGGAATCGTCGGCGCCATCGCCGTGAACGGCTACGACGGATTCCTGTACTCGATCGGATTCCTCGTCGCCTGGCTCGTCGCCCTGCTGCTCGTGGCCGAGCTGATGCGCAACACGGGCAAGTTCACGATGGCCGATGTGCTGTCGTTCCGGCTCAAGCAGCGGCCGGTGCGGATGGCGGCGGCGATCTCGACGCTGACCGTGTGCTTCTTCTACCTGCTGGCGCAGATGGCCGGCGCCGGCGGGCTCGTCTCGCTGCTGCTGGGCATCGACGACGAGATCGGCACGGCGGTCGTCGTGAGCGTCGTCGGCGTGCTCATGGTCGGGTACGTGCTCATCGGCGGCATGAAGGGCACCACCTGGGTGCAGATCGTCAAGGCGTTCCTGCTCATCGGCGGCGCCATCCTCATGACCGTCTGGGTGCTCGTGATCCACGGGTTCAACTTCAACGACCTGCTGTCGGCGGCCGTCGCGGCCTCGCCGGACGGCGAGGCGACGCTGAACCCGGGCCTGCAGTACACCAACCCGGTCGACTTCCTCTCGCTCGGCCTCGCGCTCGTGCTCGGCACGGCGGGTCTGCCGCATGTGCTGATGCGCTTCTACACGGTGCCCACGGCGAAGGAGGCGCGTCGCTCGGTGGTGTGGGCCATCTGGCTCATCGGCCTGTTCTACCTGCTCACCCTCGTGCTCGGCTACGGCGCGGGTGCGCTCGTGGGCGAGGAGACGATCCTCGGCTCGCCGGGCGGCGTCAACTCGGCCGCGCCTCTGCTGGCGCAGGCGCTCGGCGGCGCGGTGCTCATGGGCATCATCTCGGCCGTCGCGTTCGCGACGATCCTCGCGGTCGTCGCCGGCCTGACGATCACCGCGGCGGCGTCGTTCTCGCACGACATCTACAACGGCGTCGTCAAGCGCGGCAAGGCCACGGAGGGCCAGGAGCGCAAGGTGGCGAACATCACGATCCTCGTGATCGGCGTGCTCGCCATCGTCGGCGGCATCGCGGTGCTCGGGCAGAACGTGGCGTTCCTCGTGGCGCTCGCGTTCGCGATCGCCGCCTCGGCGAACCTGCCGACCATCCTGTACTCGCTCTTCTGGCGCGGCTTCACGACCCGCGGCGCCGTGTGGAGCATGTACGGCGGCCTCGGCACCGCGATCATCCTGATCGTGCTCTCTCCGGTCTTCTGGGGCACGCCCACGAGCGTGTTCGGCGAGACGGGCGTGGCGATCTGGCCGCTCAGCAACCCGGGCATCGTCTCGATCCCCGTCGGGTTCCTGCTGGGATGGATCGGCTCGCTCACATCGAAGGGGTCGGAGGACCCGCGGATCGCCGCCGAGATGGAGGTGCGCTCGCTCACCGGCCACGGCGCCGAGAAGGCAGTGAAGCACTAGTCACAGCGGTCGGGGCCCCGCGGAGCGACGCTTCGCGGGGCCTCGCCGCGTGCGGACCCGGCAGGCCTTCGGCACCTGCGGGGTCCGCTCGCGCGTGAGGACGGGGCACACCGCGCGGACCCGCTCACCAGACGCCGCTCGTGCCGCGCCGGTGGCTGCCGACCAGGTGCGTGTCGACGATGCCGACGGCCTCCATGAGCGCGAACATCGTCGTCGGACCCACGAACCGGAAGCCGCGGCGCTTCAGCTCGCGCGACAGCGCGACGGACTCGGGCGAGGACGAGGGGATGTCGGCGGAGGTCACGGGCGCCGGCGTCTCGGCCGGCCGGTGACCCCAGATGAGCTCGACGAGCCCGCCGTCCTCGCGCAGCGCGACGGTGGCGGCCGCGTTCCCGATCGTCGCGAGGATCTTCGCGCGGTTGCGGACGATCCGGGCGTCGGCCAGCAGCCGCTCGACGTCGTCCTCTCCGAACGCCGCCACGGCGTCGGGGT
Organism: Microbacterium sp. NPDC003461; assembly: GCF_053588335.1. Classification (NCBI taxonomy): domain Bacteria; kingdom Bacillati; phylum Actinomycetota; class Actinomycetes; order Micrococcales; family Microbacteriaceae; genus Microbacterium; species Microbacterium sp. NPDC003461. Next base: position 27,238 of record NZ_JBSFPT010000024.1, read on the forward strand.
CGAACTGCCGGAACGCCTCGCGGAAGGCCTCGCGCTTGCGCAGGATCGTCGCCCACGACAGACCCGACTGGAACGCCTCGAGGCTCAGCCGCTCGAGGAGCCCGCGCTCGTCGCGCACGGGCATGCCCCATTCCGTGTCGTAATAGGCCCGCAGGAGCGGGTCGCGCGAGGCCCAGGCGGGGCGGGCGAGGCCGTCGTCGCCGATCACGAGATCCGTCACCTCGGCACCCCCTCCGGCTCGCGCGCGAGGGCCTCGCGCTCGAGCTCCACGAGGAAGCGCTTGTGCTCCGGGTGGCCGCCGTATTCGCCGAGCGTGCCGTCCGCGCGGATGACGCGGTGCACGGGCACGACGAGCGAGAACGGCGTGTCGCGGCAGGCCGTGCCGACGGCGCGATGAGCGCGCGGGCGCCCCGCCATCGCCGCGACCTCGCCGTACGAGGCGGTCTCGCCGTAGGGGATCTGGCGCACCGCGCGCAGGGCCTCGCGCGCGAAGCCCGACACGAGCCGCCAGTCGAGCGTCAGCTCGAACGCCCGCAGCCGGCCGCGGAAGTACGCGTCGAGCTGCGGGGCGAGGTCGGCGACGACCGCCTGATCCGGATCGGGGGAGATGCGGTGCTCGTGCGCGAGCGCGCTGAGGGCGTGCCCCGGGTCCTCGGCGACCCGCACGGCCACCACCCCCTTGGCCGAGGCGACCGCGAGCACGACGCCCAGCGGGCAGTCGACGGTGCCGAATCGGAAGTCCATGCGTCCATCCTGTCGCGTGCCGCCGACACCGCGGACGGCCGCGGCCCGGGATGTGGACGACGCGCGCCGGCGCGCGGGCTGTGAGCGAACCGCGCCCGCGTCGTGCCCGGACACCCGCGGGAGCGGGAATACCGCGAAACTCCGCGGATCGCAACGTCGATCCGGCATCCGATGCGTAGCCTGACTGCGTGTTCCGAGCCAAGACGAGCGCCGCGACGGTCCGCACCGCCGCGGACGTCACCCCCGCGGACCTCGGCGTCGCCGAGCCCGGGGTGCACGTCGTGCACGCCGCCGACGCCGAGCGCGAGCGGCTGCGCCTCGCGGCCGCCGACCTGGGCGGGCCCTCGCCCCTGCTGCGCTACCGCGAGGCCCCCGGCTCCGGCATCGACATCACGAAGGCGCACCCCGGCAGCCTGCCGCAGTTCATCACGGGCAAATCGACGCTGCTGTCGAACCTCTTCCGCGACGAGGTCGCGCTGCGCACGGCGCGGCTCGCGGCCGAGCGCATCACGGCCAAGCACATCGAGCTGCGCACGGTACGCGCGCTCGACGCCGTGCGGCTGGCCGTGGGGCTGGCGTCCTGGCGGCTCGGCTCCGAGACGTTCAACGCGCCCGTGCTGCTGCGGCCGCTGGCGATCCGTCGCCACCACGCCGACTTCGAGCTGAAGCTGCACGGCGCGTTCACGGTCAACCCCGAGCTCGTGCGCGCCCTGCGGGAGCAGTTCGGCATCGAGCTGGACGGCGCCGCGCTGGCGGCGCTGGCGCACTCCGAGGGCGTGTTCAAGCCGCAGCCGGTGATCGACCGGCTGCGCTCGGCCACCTCGCACATCGAGACCTTCACGGTGCGCCCCCGCCTCGTCGTCTCGACGTTCGCGGACGTCGGCGCAGCGATGGCGCGCGACCTGACGACGTTCGACCATCCCGTGCTCGACGCGCTCTCGGGCCATTCCGAGGCGCTCGCGGCGTTCCGCAGCCAGCGCGACGTGCCGCACGTGCCCCACCCGGACGAGCGGGCGCCGGCATCCGACACCCTGCTGCTCGACGCCGACGCCGAGCAGGAGCGCGTGCTCGCGCGCATCGCGGCCGGCCAGTCGCTCGTCGTGCACACGCTGCCGGGCACGGGCGGCACGCAGACCGTCATCAACGCGGTCGGCGCGCTCGTGCGGGCCGGCAAGAGGGTTCTCGTCGTCAGCCCGCGCCGCTCCACCCTCGACGGCGTGCGCCATCGCCTCGCCGCGGTCGGGCTCGACGCGCTCGCCGTGTCGCCCTCGTCGCTGCGCCGCGATCTGATCCGCGCCATCGGCCGCAACGAGAAGGCCGAGCAGCCGACGGTCGCCGACATCGACGACGCCCTCGTGCGCCTGCGCACGGTGCTGCGCGACTACCGCCGCGCCCTGGTGCGGCCCCACCAGACCCTCGGCGTCTCGGCGCTCGACGCCACGCGCACCCTCACGAGGCTCGCGTCGTTGCCGAACCCGCCGTCGACGAGCGCGCGGCTCGGGCTGCGCACCCTCGAGCGGCTCTCGGGCGACCGGACGGACGCGGCCCGCACCCTCGCGCTCGCGGCGCGGCTCGGGGAGTTCCGCGTGGGCCCGGATGACTCGCCGTGGTACGGCGTGACGTTCGCGTCCACGCAGGAGGCGAAGGACGCGCACGCGCTCGCCGGCCGGCTGCAGGGCGTCGACGTGCCCCAGCTGCTCGAGCGCGGCTACGAGCTCATCTCGCAGACCCGCATGCGCCCGTTCACGACGATCGACGAGCTGGGGGAGTACCTGCGCCTGCTGCACGGCATCCGCGACTCGCTCGACCGCTTCAGCCCCACCGTCTTCGAGCGCCCGCTCGGCGAGCTCATCAAGGCGCACGGACCCCGCCGCGACTCGGTGAACATGCCCGCCGCCACGCGTCGCCGGCTCAAGAAGCTCGCGCGGGAGTACGTGCGGCCCGGCGGCCACGTGGTCGACATGCACGCCGCCCTCGTGCGCATCCAGCACCAGCGCACGCAGTGGCAGCACCTCGTCGACGTGGGCACGGTGCCGGAGATCCCCATCGGCCTCGCCGACGTGCACGAGGCGTGGAAACGCGTCGTCGCCGACCTCGAGGAGCTCGACCGGGCCCTCGGGCGCGGCACGCGGCTGGCCGCGATGCCGGTGCAGCGGCTCGTGCGCACCCTGGGCGGGCTCGCGGCGGAGTCGCAGGTGTTCGACAACATCGTGGAGCGCGCCGAGCTGCGCACCAAGCTCGCCTCGCTCGGCCTCGAGCCCCTGCTGACCGAGCTGTCGGTGCGGCACGTGGACGAGGCGCGCGTGGGCGAGGAGCTCGAGTTCGCGTGGTGGCAGTCGGCGCTCGAGCACATGCTGCAGGGCGATCGCGCGCTGCTGGGCGCGAACACCTCGGTCGTCGACCGGCTGGAGCGCGACTTCCGCCTCGTCGACGAGGCGCATGCCGCCGCGTCGGGCCCGCTGCTGGCGTGGCAGCTCGCGGCGCAGTGGCGGATCGGCATCGTGGACGAGCCCGAGGAGTCGGCGGCGCTGCGGCGCGCGCTGATGCGCGGCGAGGTCGACGCCCAGAGCGTGCTGCGCCAGGCGCCCACGCTCATGCGCGTGCTCGCGCCCGTGTGGCTCGCCTCACCGTACGAGGTCCCCTCGATCCCCGACAGCGAGGCGTTCGACGCCGTCATCGTCGCCGACGCGGCCGCCGTGAGCGTGACCGAGGTGGCGCCCGCGATCCGTCGCGCCCGTCAGGTCGTCGCCTTCGGCGATCCGGTCACGCAGCGCCCGACCCCCTTCGTCGTGCAGACGGGCGGCGAGGCCGAGGACGGCGGGGTGTTCGACGGCACGAGCCTGTTCGAGAGCCTCGCCGAGATCGTGCCGCTCGAGACGCTCACGCGCAGCTACCGCGCCGGCGGCGAGGACCTGGCCGCGCTCGTGAACGACGCGTTCTACGGGGGCGAGATCGTCTCGCTGCCGTGGGCGGGATCGTACCTCGGCCGCGGCAGCCTCACGGTCGACTACGTCGAGGGCGGCAACGGCACGCCCGACCCGGTGACGGGCACGGTGGAGAGCCCGGATCCCGAGGTGAACCGCGTCGTCTCACTCGTCGTGGAGCATGCCGTCAACCGCCCGAACGAGTCGCTCATGGTCGTGAGCGTCAGCCGGCGGCACGCGGATCGGGTGCGCGCGGCCATCAACGAGGCGTTCGCCGGTCGCAGCGACGTGGCCGACTTCGTCTCGCGCGACACGGCCGAGCCGCTCGCCGTGCTCACGCTCGAGGAGGCGGCGGCCGAGAGCCGCGACCGCGTCATCCTCACGCTCGGCTACGGCCTCACCAAGCACGGCCGCGTGCTCAGCGACTTCGGCGACCTGTCCACGCCCGACGGCGAGCGCCTGCTCACGATCGGGATGACCCGCGCGCGCCGGTCCATGGTGATCGTGTCGTCGATCCGCCCCTCGTCCTTCGACGACGGGCGCCTGCAGCACGGCGCGGCGACGTTCATGGGCATCCTGGGCGGGATCGCCACGCGCGGCCGCGAGGCGCGCCTCGAGGACCTCGCCGATCCGCTCACCCTCGCCCTGGCCCGCGAGCTGCGCCGCCTGGGCGTCGCGGTCGACGTGGACTACCGGGGGCTGCTGCCGCTCGTGGCCCAGCACGGCGGCAAGGCCGTGGTCGTGGAGTCCGACCCCGAGTCGCGCGGCGAGTCGCTGCGGGAGTCGCTGCGCCTGCGGCCGCACGTGCTGCGGCGCCTCGGCTGGCACTACGTGCGCGTGCACGCCTTCGACCTGTACAGCGACCCGGCGGCCGTCGCGGCGCGCATCGCGGCCGTGCTGGGAGTCTCGCAGGACACCGCGAGGGCCGAGGAAGACACCCAGCCGCTCCACCTATCCTGAGCCGGTGACCGGATCGGACGCGGCGGGACCGCGGCAGCGCGTGGAGCGCGTGCGCGGCTCGCGCCGTGCCCGGCTGACGCGCGTCGAGGGGACCCTGTCGGACTCCGATGCCGAATCGACCCTGCGCGGCGACGATCCGGCGCCCCTCTCGAGCGGTGAGCGCGGGCCCAACGACGACCGCCTGCGCCGGGACCGCCCGCCGCACTGGTGACTGCGCCCGGGCGCCCGGAGACGACGAAGGCGCCGCCCGGACGGATCCGGACGGCGCCCCTCGCGATCGTCAGGCCTGCTGCTTGGCGAGCAGGTCGCGGATCTGGATGAGCAGCTCCTCCTGCGTGGGGGCGGGCTCCTCCTCCTCCTCGACCTGGATCTTGGCGGCGCGGCGCTCGGCGAGCTTGTTCATGGGCATCACGAGCACGAGGTACACCATGAGCGCGATCGACAGGAAGTTGATCACGGCCGAGATGATGCCGCCGATGCCGAAGTTCACGTCGTCGAACACGCCGGGGAACGTGATGACCCAGCTCTCCAGGTTGCCGCTCGGCACGAACGCGCCGATGAGCGGGTTGATCAGGTAGTCGACGAGCGCGGTGACGATGGCGCCGAACGCGCCGCCGATCACGACCGCGACGGCGAGCTCGATCACGTTGCCGCGCATGATGAAGTCTTTGAAGCCCTGCAGCATGTCTGTTCCTCCCCCTCCCGGCCGTCTCGGCCGGGTCAGTGGGCGCCGGTCAGGATGCCGCCGGCGCCGGAGCGGATGCTCCGGAAGTCGATGATGGCGCGGACGAGCCGCTCGCGCCAGACGCCGCGCGGGAGTCGGTGCGGTAGAAGCCGGAGCCGTTGAAGGTGACGCCGATCGATCCGTACTGCTTGCGCAGCGGGCCGCCGCACTCGGGGCACTCGCTCAGCGACGGGTCGCTGAAGGACTGGACGGCGTCGAAGGCGTGCCCGCAGGACTTGCAGGCGTAGGCGTACGTGGGCATGCGTCCTCGCAGAGATGACCGGATCAGCGACGCCCGCGCGGGAATGCGAGCGTCCGGGTGGGGGTCACGACGCCGGAGACCGGCTGGTCGTGGACCTCGCGGGGAATTCGCTCCACCAATTCAGAATCATAGATCACCGCGTAGACGGGCGGGCGGTTCTCCATCGATCCCAGCGTCTTGTCGTAGTAGCCGCGCCCCCAGCCGAGCCGCCAGCCGTCCTCGTCGATCGCGGCGGCGGGGATGATCATGAGGTCGACGTCGTTCACCGCGATGGGCCCCAGCACCTCGCCGACCGGCTCCGGCACTCCGTAGGCGCCGATCACCTCGCCGCCCTCCGGCGACGCCACGGCCCAGTCCAGCAGCCCGTCCTCGCGCGTCACGGGCAGCAGCACGCGCACGCCGCGGTCGATCGCCGCGTTGAGGAAGGCGCGCGTGCCCGGCTCGGTGGGCGAGGAGAGATAGCACGCGATCGAGGTGGCGCCGTGCTCGGTCACGAGGGCCTCGAGCCGCGCCGCGATGTCGGCGGCCGCGGCGTCGCGCTGCGCATCGGAGAGCAGCTGACGCCGCTCGCGGAACTCGGCGCGCAGCGCGCGCTTCTCGTGCTCGACGGCATCCGTCATGCCGCGAGTCTACGGGCCCGCGTGCGCGCGACACCCGCGATCCGCCGGGCCCGGGGATCTTTCCCCGTCTCTCGGCATCGATCGCCTAGGGTAATGGCATGGAACCCGCGAAGATCAAGGCGGTCATGCCGGTCGCAGGACTCGGCACCCGCTTCCTCCCGGCGACGAAGGCCACTCCCAAGGAGATGCTGCCCGTCGTCGACAAGCCCGCGATCCAGTACGTCGTGGAGGAGGCCGTCGCCGCCGGCATCCGCGACGTGCTGATGATCATCGGCCGCAACAAGAACGCGATCGCCAATCACTTCGACTCGGTGCCCGAGCTCGAGGAGAGGCTCGAGGAGAAGGGCGACGAGGCCAAGCTCGGCCGCGTGCGCGCCTCGAGCGAGCTCGCCGACGTCCACATGCTGCGCCAGGGCGAGCCCAAGGGCCTCGGCCACGCGGTCCACCGCGCCAAGGCGCACGTGGGAGACGCCGCGTTCGCGGTCATGCTGGGCGACGACCTCATCGACGAGCGCGACCCGCTGCTGCCGAAGATGATCGAGGTGCACGAGCAGCGCCAGGCGATGGTCATCGCCCTCATGGAGGTCGACCCGGACCACATCCACATGTACGGCTGCGCCTCGGTCGAGGCGACGGACGACCCCGATGTGGTGAAGGTGACCGACCTCGTCGAGAAGCCGGCCAAGGAGGAGGCCCCCTCCAACCTGGCGATCATCGGCCGCTACCTGCTCACGCCGGCCATCTTCCCCGTGCTCGAGCACACGCAGCCGGGCAAGGGCGGCGAGATCCAGCTCACTGACGCGCTCAAGGAGGTCGCGCGCGATCCGGGCAGCGTCGACGTGTACGGCGTCGTGTTCCGGGGCCGTCGCTACGACACCGGCGATAAGCTCGACTACATCAAGGCCATCATGCGCCTCGCCGCCGATCGCGACGACCTCGGTCCGGAGCTCCGCCCGTGGATCAAGGAGTTCGCGGCGACGCTGTAGTCACGCCAGGACGGGAGAGCCGGATGGACGCTCAGCACGCGCGACAGCACGGGCCGATCTCCATCCGGCTCATCCGTCCCCGCGACGCCCGCACGCTGCAGCACGAGCTGCTCACGAACCGCTCCTGGCTGCGGCCCTGGGAGGCGACGAACCCGCACGGTGCCGTCTCGCTCGACATGCGCTTCGCGATCCGGCGGCTGCTGCAGCAGTACAAGGACGGCAACGGGGTTCCCCTCGTCATGGAGCACGACGGGCGCGTCGCCGGCCAGCTCAACGTCTGGGGCATCGCGCGCGGATCGCTCGAGTCGGCCACGATCGGCTACTGGGTGAGCGAACGCTACGCGGGCCTGGGGATCACCCCGACGTGCGTCGCCATGGCGACGGATCTGTGCTTCGAGGAGCTCGGGCTGCACCGCATGGAGATCTGCATCCGCCCCGAGAACGGCGCCAGCCTGCGCGTCGTGCAGAAGCTCGGCTTCCGCTACGAGGGCCTGCGTCGCCGCTATATCCACATCGACGGCGACTGGCGCGACCACTACGCCTTCGCGCTCGTGCGCGAGGACGTGCCGGAGGGCGTGCTGAACCGCTGGGTGGCGGGCCGCGCGCCCGTCGACGCGGCGGCGATCCCCCCGGCGGACCGCCAGCACAGCTGAGCCGTCCGGGCCGCGCGTCGGACGCGGCGCGCCCGGGTTCTGCGAGACACACGCCACCGCCTCACGGGCGATGCGGTCTCGGTCGCCTACCGTTGCGAACATGGATGGGGGCCAGGTGCTGGGCGGGGGCGTGATCGTCCTCGTCGCCGTCGCGCTCTGGCTCGCGTATCTTCTGCCCACGCTCATCAACCGCTCGCGCTACGACGCGGCCGAGCGCAACGCCGTGCGCCTGTCGCGGGCGCTGCGCGTGCTGGCCGAGACGACCGAGACGCCCGAGGAGGTGCGCGTCGAGCTGACCGCCCGGCAGGCGCACCTGCAGCAGAAGCTCGCCCGCCGCGCGCAGGCTGAGGTCGAGCGGCTGCGGCGCGAGCGGGAGCGGATCGCCGCCGAGGAGCAGCGGCTCGAGCGCGAGCGGGAGCGGCAGGAGCTGGAGCGCCGCCGCCGCGCGCTGGAGGCCGCGCAGCGGGCGCTGCACGCCGAGCGCCGCAGGGCCAGGGCGCGGCGCGGAGTGCGCCTCGGCGCGCTCGGCGGGGTGCTCGTCGGCGTCGCGCTCGCGGCCTGGGGAACGGTGGCGTTCGCGGCGGGACCGTGGCTGCTGCTGTCGGGCCTCGCGCTGGCCGCGCTCGGCGTGAGCGTGCTCAACCGCATGGCACGCGTCGTGCGTCGTGCGCGCCCCGTGCCCGTGGCGACGGCGCCGCCGGTGCGCCGCGCGGTGGCCGAGCCGCAGCTGATGAACCCCAAGGACCGCGGCTGGACCCCGCGCACGCTGCCGGCGCCGCTCGTGGCGACCGCCGGATCGCGCGCCGCGACGACCGTCGCCGCGCAGAGCGCCCGCGACGCGCTGCTGCTGGCGGCCCGCGAGGAGGCCCTGCGGGCCCGCGCGGAGGAGTCGCTGCCCGCTCCCGTGCCGATCGCCGGTGCCCGCCCCGCCGCCGCGCCGGAGTCCGCCCCTGCGGCCGCGGAGTCGCCGTACGCCCGCATGGGCATCGTGGACGATGCAGAGATCGAGGACCACGTCCGCCGCCTGCTCGAGCGCCGCGCGGCCAGCTGATCCGGGCCAGTCCCGGGACGCGCCCGGGGTGCTCCCTGAACGGAGCGCCCGCGCGAATCTGGTAACGTATCTGAGGTCCACGGGCCCATGGCGCAGTTGGTAGCGCGTCTCGTTCGCAATGAGAAGGTCGGGGGTTCGAATCCCCCTGGGTCCACCAGATTGGATGTATTAGAACACCTGACATCGGTTGATGTGGGTGCGAGGGCGGCGAACGGCTCGTTGAGCTGGATCGCCGCTTTTTCGTCTTCGGTGATGAGGATGCGCTGGTAGAAGGCCTGATTGGCGAGCCGTTTGCCCAAGTCGTCGGTGCGCTCATACATGGTGGCGCAGTCGGCGAGGAGTCGTAGGGCGGTGGCGAGGTGTTGGCGGGGTCCTTCGTGGTCGTGCCGCTCGGCTTCCAGCCGTTTGGTGACGTCAGCCAGTGCGATGCGGATTCGGTCTTGGTGGCGTTTCAGGGTGGGGAGGTCGATGGCGTCGGCGAAGTGGGCTTCGAGGAGCTTGTCTGCTTCGGCTTCCAGCCGCTGCTTGGTGGTGGCGAGGTCGTCGATGGCCTGGGACCGCTCAGCCAGACGCTCATCGAACGCCGCTTCGACCCGCTGTGCGAGCTGCGCGTAGGTGTGCTCGGTGATGGCGATCTGTTGGTAGCAGTCGGCGACGAGTTGCTCAGCAACGCCAACGGGCACGGCCTTCCTGGTACAGGAGGTGCGTTTCGTGGCTCGTCCGGTGCAGATGTAGTAGGCGTAGCGGATGCCTTGTTTGTTGCGGGCGTAGTCGAGCTGCAACCGCGACATGCAGGTGCCGCAGTACAGGGTGCCCTTGAGGTAGTGATCGTGCTTGCGGCGGCGTTCCCCAGCGGTGGCGCGGGTGTCCAGGAGGATCTGGACCCGCTGCCAGGTCTGCGGGTCGACGATGGGTTCGTGGGCGCCGGGGTGGAGGGCTGGGGTGTGACACTTCTTGTAGACGGTCGTTACCAGGAAGGAACGACAGGCAGAGATGTCTACGAATCGCAGGAAGTTCACTGAGGAGTTCAAGG